>JBGSXQ010000101.1:0-9746 GCA_041751315.1 Gaiellaceae bacterium
GACGACGTCGAGCCGTCCGCTCGCGCGCGCGAGCTCGCGGGAGGCGGCGACCCTCGTCGCCTCGAGGTGATTCTCCGAGAGGCGCGTGAGGTAGTGCGCGCCCGCCCGCCGCTCGTCATCGCGGAGACGCGCCACGGCTTCGTGTGTGCCTCGGCCGGTGTCGACGCGTCGAACGCAAGGGGCCCTGGAACGCTCGTCCTTCTGCCTCTCGACCCGGACGCCTCGGCGGCGAGCCTTCGTGCCGCCATCGGACGGCGAACCGACGTCGACGTCGGAGTCGTCGTCTCGGACTCGTTCGGGCGCGCATGGCGACAGGGGACGACCGATGTGGCCCTCGGCGTGGCCGGTCTCATCGCGCTTCTCGACCTCGAAGGTGAGAAGGACTCGTCCGGCTACGTCCTCCACGCGACGCAGATCGCCGTCGCCGACGAGATCGCGGGAGCCGCGCAGCTCGTCATGGGGAAGACGGACGACATACCGGCAGCGATCGTCCGTGGGCTCCGCGTGAGTGGCGCAGGTCGCGGCGCCGATCTCGTGATGCCACGCGACCGCGACCTCTTCCGTTAGCCGGCCGGATACACTCGACCGATGCGGAAGTATGCGATCTGGGGAACGGCGACATCCCCCGAGCACGAGGAGTGGGTGCGCGCCATCGGCCAGCAGTTCGAGGCCGATCAGTTCTCGTACGTGGACGACATCGCCGATGCCGACTTCGTGCTCAACATGTTCGACCCCGAGGATCCGAAGGCATTCCGGCGCGGGTCTCGCGGCACGTACTCGGCCGCGTTCTACGAGCTCGACGAGGCACCCGAGGACGCGCTCAAGGCCAGCTATCCGATGCTCGTCCGCACGCTCTCGAATGTCGTCCTTCTGCGCGTTCGGGGCCAGGGGGTTTGGTTCACGACGATGGAGCAGGGCACGTATCACGTGTCCGAGGACCCGGCCGCGATCTACGAGCGCCTCGAGCCACTGGCCACCTCGCGCCTCGTCATCGACAACGAATGGGTCCCCGATCTCGAGCCGGAGCTCTGGGACGGTGACGAGATCACGCAGGACATCATCGAGTCGGGGCGCCGGCTCGACGAGCTCGACCTCCTGCCGTCACCGTTTCCGGTCGAGGACTACCTCTCGGGACGAGACCTGCGCCACGTCATGCGTCTTTACTCCGTTGGCGGCCTGTCGTACGGCAACCTCTCGGCTCGCAAGGACGAGGACCGGTTCTGGATGAGCGCGAGCGGGGTCGACAAGTCGAAGCTCGAGGCGGTGGGCCGCGACGTTCTGATGGTCAAGGATTTCGACGACGATCGCGGCGTCATCGTCCTGAGCGTGCCACCCGGAATCGAGCCTCGACGTGTGTCCGTCGACGCGATCGAGCACTGGATGATCTATCAGGCGCACCTCGACGTCGGTGCGATCCTCCACATCCATGCGTGGATGGACGGCATCGCCGCCACCGACGTGAACTATCCGTGCGGCACGCAGCAGCTCGCGATCGCCGTGGCCGACCTCGTCGCGCAGGAGCCCGACCCCGCACACGCAGTCATCGGCCTTCGCAACCACGGGCTCACATGCACCGGTGACAGCCTTTCGGAGATCCTCGACCGCGTCGCGCCGAAGGTTCTTCGCCAGGTTCCTATGACCTGAGCCGCAGGGCGGTCAGCACCGCGAGGGCGGGTGCGACCACGAGGTCGTTCGCAAGGCACCACACGCACACGGCGTCGATCACGAAGAGCTGCAGGACGAGTAGGTACAGCGAGAACACGAGCCCAACGAGGGCGATCGCCGCAGTCACGAGCCGAGCCCGAGCATCGTCCCACACGATCAGTCCGAGCAAGACGACGTACGCGGCAAGGCCGAGCGCGGCGACCGGGATACCGGCGATCTTCGAATACTCCGACCCCTGCACCGTCTCGCAGCCACCTCCAGCTACGCAGACGAGCGCCGCGTCGTCGTAGTGCGCCCAGGTGAGATATGCGGCGACGGCGATCCCCGCCAGCGCGACGAGCGCCGCACCTATCCGCAGCGTGCGGTCGCTCACCCGGCGAGCGCGTCGTCCAGCGCCGCCCGGAGCTGGTCGACGGTGGCGATCTGGATGACGTACGCGTCCTCGTCGCCGATCTGCACCTGCAGCGTCGGCGTCCCCGGAATGCCGGCCGCCTGGCCCGCTGCTTCCGCACCCTCCGCCTCGGCCACGATGTCCTCCCGCTCGGCGTCGATGAAGAGGCGATCGACGTCGAGACCGTCGATCTCGGCGCCGAGCTCACGGACGAGCTCGTCGGTGACCCAACCTTCGTTCTCGCCCCCCTGGTTTCGATACATCGCCTCCTGGAGATCCCAGAGACGATTCTGCTCGCCGGCTGCGAGCAGGAACCGATACGCCTTCACCGAGTCGTCGCCGATGAACGGAAAGCCGCGGAACTCGGTGCTGATCGTGCCGGGCCGGACGTACTCGTCGACGAGCGTCGGGAAGAACTCTTCGGTATAGACACGGCAAGCCGGACACTGCGGGTCGGCCCACTCGATGAGTGTCACCGCCGCGTCCGGCGGTCCGAGTAGGCGGCCATTCTGCGGAATACCGCTGAGCTCGACGGTTGGGTTCTCGGTGGGTGCCGAGGTCGAGTCGCTGCGGGGGAAGACCGCTACAAGGACGAGCGCGGCCGCCGCGGCGATCGCGACTCCGAAGGCGAGGACGACCATCCGGCCCGACGGGCGATTGGTCGAGCTCGGGTTCCTGGCCGCCATGGGTCCTGGAGTGTGCCCGTCCCCCGGCTTGGGAGCGTTCGGTACCGACGCTCGCCTACGCGACACTCGACCTCGCCCGAAGGTCGGCTCGAACCCCGACGACACCGGGGACGCGTGAGACGAAGATCGGGAGCATCTCCGTGTCGGCCTCGGTCTCGACCTCGCCGACGAGCCTGACGAACCCGTCGTCGACCGTCACGGTGACGCATCCCGGCTCGACCCAGAACGTCCGGCGCAGGATGTCGTCGCGGATCTCGCATGCTAGCTCCGTGTCGTCGCGGGTGAACGCACGGACGATGTCCGCGCGCGTGAGGATCCCGACGAGCCGTCCATCCTCCACCACCGGGAGGCGGTTGACGCCCTCGGTGATCATCTTCCGCGCGGCTTCGTGAACAGGACGAGTCGGCGCGATCGTCAGCGCCGGTGTCGACATTGCGTCGTGCACGACCTTCGCGCTCATCTTCCGATCGGCGATCTCGGGATCGATGAGCCACGACAGGGGACCCCCCTGAGACGTGCCTCCACTAGCTCGGGCGATGACATCCGCCTCCGACAAGATGCCCACGACCTCACCGTTCCTACCGAGAACGGGAACTCCCGACACGCGGTGCTGCACGAGCTTCGCTGCGGCCTCGCGAAGCGACGCATCCGGCTTAACGGATACGACTTCTGCCGTCATCAGCTCACGTACCTTCATCGATGCCTCCTTCGTTCTCTCGAGCATCGCTGCGGTCGGTGTCGCGGTCATCGGGCGGACCCCGGAGCGGGTCTTCGGGTTTTCCGCGCTTCTTTTCGATACTCGGCGGCCAGATCGTGCGCGTGGTCTGCGCTCGGAGAGCGACCAGCTCGCGCCCCGGAGTCGGCGGTTCGCGTGGCATCGACCATCTAGGGTCGCGTTGAGTGGAGCCCGTCGAAGCTGCCACCGTCTTCCTCGTCGCGCTGCTGACGGCGCTCGCGACCGGCCTCGGCGCGCTGCCTCTCCTCTTCGCGCTCGGGAGCACCGAGAGCGCTGGGCTTGGCGAATGCCTCCGCGAGTGGCGTGATGGCTGCTGCGAGCGTGAGCCTGACCTTCGAGGGCGTCGGTCGAAGCGCGTCCCGCACTGCCGTCGGGCTGTGTGCCGGTGTCGTGTTCATCCTGGTCGTCGCTCGCTTCCTCCACGGTCCGCACCGCCGGCACGACTTCGGTGCTCTCCGAGGCGACGACGCAGTGAAGGGATTGCTCATCGTCGCCGTGATGACCGTCCACTCCGTCGCCGAGGGAGTCGGGGTCGGCGCTGCGTTCGGCGACGGACCGGAGCTCGGCGTCCTCATCGCGGTCGCGATCGCTGTTCACAACATCCCGGAGGGCCTCGCGATCAGTCTCGTGCTCGTGCCGCGGGGTGCTCGCGTCGGCACGGCAGCAGGTTGGAGCGTCTTCTCGAGCCTGCCACAACCGCTTCTCGCGGTCCCGGCATATCTCTTCGTCGAAGCCTTCGAGGGCGTGCTGCCCGTCGCCCTCGGGTTCGCGGCTGGCGCGATGGCATGGATGATCGTCCGCGAGCTGCTTCCAGAGGCCCTCGAGCAGGTCTCTACCCGTTCGGTGGCGGCGGCCGCGCTGGTCGCCTTTGCGGCAATGCTCTCGTTTCAGGCCATGCTTCTGTAGGGCTGCACGGGTGCCAGGGCGGTTACACCGTGCCTTACACCCCGAAGGCTATGGCTATCCCTCGAACGGGTGAGTAGGTTCCCGCCATGATCGAACTGGTCACGGAGAAGAAGACGGCTCTCATCACGCCGAGGCAGCGTGAGGTCGTCGCGCTGATTGCAGCGGGTTGCTCGAACGATGAGCTCGGGGCACGCCTCGGGATCTCCCCCAGGACGGCGAAGGCGCACTGCGACGTGCTTCGGCAGAAGCTCGGTGTGCGTCGTCGCCGTCAGATTCCGATCGCGTTCAAGCTGCTCACGGGAGAGGATCCGCTGTCTGCGGGGCGCCGATACATGATTCCGGCGCGGCTCCCCCGCTGACCCAGGGTGGTGCCCGCGGCTCGTGTCGCGGGCACCCCTCCGACTCGGAGGGTGTTAGGGTCGCCGGGTCGATCCCACGGTGACGTCGGTCAGGAGAAGGCGACGACGGCGACAGCCTCAGAGGCACGGATCCGCAAGCACAGGACCGTCGAGCGACCTCGGTTGTTCGCGCTCCTCGACGAGTCGAAGGCGCGGGTGCGAATGCTCATCGGCCCGGCGGGCTATGGGAAGACGACGCTCGCCGAGCAGTGGGTGACCCGCGAGGGCCGACGTGGGATCTGGTTCACGGCGCGATCGTCTTCGACCGACGTGGCCGCACTCGCGCTGGGCATCGCGCGCAGCGCGACGGCTGTCGTCGAGGACTGCGACGTGCGCCTTCGAGCGCATCTAAAAGCCCTTCCGGCGCCCGCCGAGAACGTCGTGACGCTGGCCGAGATCCTGGGCGAGGACATGGCCCCCTGGCCCGAAAGCACCTGGCTCGTCCTCGACGACTACCACGAGGTCGCCCTGGAGCCGCAGGCGGAGGACTTCGTCAAGGCGCTCATCTCCGTGTCGTCGATGCCTTTCCTCATCGCGAGCAGGGTGCGGCCCTCGTGGATCTCGACCAAGGATCTCCTGTACGGCGAGGCGTTCGAAGTCAATCAGCACGCACTCGCGATGGACAACCGCGAGGCAGCGGAGCTGCTCGTCGAGCGCAGCCCACGGTCGGCGTCCGGGCTCGTGCTGCTCGCGAACGGCTGGCCGGCCGTCATCGGCCTCGCGAGCGTGTCCTCCGCCGAGATCGCCGACGACGTCGATCAGGTTCCCGAGTCGCTGTACCGGTTCTTCGCCGACGAGGTCTTCGGGGCGCTCGGGCACGACGTCCGGCAGGGGCTGACGACGCTGTCCGTCGCGCCGTTCCTCGACCATGAGCTCGCCACTGCCCTTCTCGGCCCCGAGAGCGCCGATCTCGTCTGCTCGGCCGCGATCGACGTCGGCCTTCTCGTCGAGCGTGAGCGACGACTGGATCTTCACCCGCTCGCAAGGTCGTTCCTCGAGGAGAGAAGCGCGCAGCTCGGCCTCCTGCCGGCGGATGGCGCCGGGAGCATCTGCCTCGACGTGTATCGCCGCCGGCGCGAGTGGGACGCTGCGTTCGAGCTCATTGTGCGCACTGGCGCGACGCACGAGCTCGACGACCTCATGCGGCGGGCGTTGGACGACCTCCTCGACACTGCGCGCCTCTCGACCGTAGGGCGGTGGTGCGACTTCGCGCTGGAGTCGGGCATCGAGACGCCGATCATCGCGATCGCACGCGCCGAGACGATGCTCCGATCGGGGCGCCACGTCGAAGCGGTCGCGAACGCCGAAGCCGCAGCTGTGGGCGATCCGGAGCTCGAGTTCCGCGCTTTGTCGCTCGCAGGTCGTGCAGCTCACCTCGCGTCACGCGAGGAGGAGGCCTTGAGTTTCTTCCTCGAGGCTGAGGCCGCTGCCTTGTCTGAACGCGAAGTGCGAGACGCTCGTTGGGGGCAGCTGATGTGCCTCATTGAGCTCGAGAGGCCTGATGCAGAACCTGCGCTTCGGGAACTCGAGGCGGGCGTTCGTGTCCTCGACGCGCGCGATCTCGTACGCGCTGCGGCATCTCGCCTCAGCTTTCAAGTCAAGCTCGGCGATCTGTCGTTGGACGATGCTGACTTCGCGGCCACTCTTCTCAAGCAGGTCGCGGATCCGCTTGTGGTGTCGTCATTTCAGAGCACGTACTCAGCTGTTCTGGGCCTGGCATGCCGCTATGAAGAAGCGGGCGCAGTGGCTCAGAACCTTGCGGAGACCATCGAGCGGTACAGACTCGACTTCGCACTCCCTTATGCACTTTGCTCAGCCTCGCTTGCTGACGCTGGCCTGCGCAGGTGGTCAAGCTCGGAGGGCAAGATTGCGGAGGGGTTCCAGCTCGCGGGCAGCATGCGTGACGGCCACGCGCAGCAACTCTGCATGGCTCAGTGGATACGCGTCTTGGTCCAACAGGGGCGTTCCTACGAAGCACTCGATCTGGAACCTCCCGTGGTGTCTCAGCCGCTTCCAGCTGCGGAGGCGGAGCTTGTTGCGTCTCGCGCGCTAGCACTGGCTGCGGCTGGTCTCACTGGAGACGCACGACGTTTCATCGACCGCGTTCGACGTATGTCGCATGCCGTAGAACCGGCCGTGCTGATCAGCGCAGTTGACGCGATCTGCGCCCTCCGGGATCACGACACCGACGCTCTCGACCGAATTGCAGATCTAGAGCGTGCGGCGTTCGAACGCGGGGCATTGGACATCCTCGTGACGGCATACAGGGCTTCGCCCGAACTTCTGAGCGTGTTGCTGCGAGGATCCAACGAACATGAACGCTTTTCCCGGCTCATTCGCCGAGTGCGGGATATTGATCTTGCGGAGCTCGTCGGATACCGGGTACCCGCGACGGGCGACCGTCGCAGGGCGCTCACACCGCGACAGCGTGATGTATACGACCTCATGCTCCAGGACCTCAGAAACCGTGAGATCGCAAAGCTCTTGTTCATTGAGGAGTCCACCGTCAAGGCACACACGCATCGCATATACGACAAGCTCGGTGTGCGCTCGCGGAGGGCTCTGATCGTTCAGGCGTTACTGGAGCGTTCGGATCAGGCCACGTCGGCGATAGATGAATCACGATCCGGCAAGAACTCTTCCTGACTGCTCTGCGCGAACTCGCGGAAGTCGTGTCGATGAGCAAGGCGGTAGTCCTCGTCGGCTCCGGCGAGGATTGCCTCGAACGCGGCTACCACGCTTGTATCAAACTGACTGTCAACCGCCTGCGCGAGTCTTAGTCGTGCCACACGGCTTGGCATCGCGTCCCGGTACGGTCGATCGGAGGTCATGGCGTTGTAGGCGTCCGCGACGGCGATGATCTTCGAGACCAGAGGGATCCTCTCGTCGGCGAGGCCGTCTGGGTACCCCTGGCCGTCGATGCGCTCATGGTGATGGCGCACAATCGTCGAGATTTCAGAGTACTCGTCGACGTGTGCGAGGATCCGTTCGCCAATCGCGGAGTGTTCCTGCATCTGCCTTCGCTCGTCAAGCGTCAAAGCCCCAGGCTTCTCGAGAAGACCAGGCGGGAGGCCGATCTTGCCAATGTCGTGAACGAGGCCGCACAGGTATGCCTGATCACGTACTTCGAGGGGCAGCTCCATCCGCGCGGCGATATCTCTGGAGTAGATCGCCACAGCCGCTGAGTGGCCCGCGGTGTACTGGTCTCGAGCGTCTAGTGTTGCGATTAGCGCGGCAGCGAACTGGAGGTTGGCGCGTTCAAGCGTCTCGTTGGCCTCCGAGAGATCAACGGCGAGTCGACGCTGTTCTTGATAGAGCCCATAGAGCCGCTGAGCTGCCATTGCCGGCACGAGGAACAACGCCAGGGTCCACGGCGACACGCGCACGTACATGAAGGCGAGAAGCGCAACAACGGGAGCGTAGACGGGTGCTGACGTCAGAATGACGGGAACGAACGTGCGCATGACATCCCGGATAGGTCGGCCGCGTACGCGAGCTGTCAGCGCTGCAAACAGGACATCGAGCGCTTCCCCAGTCACAGCTCCAACGAGGGAAGCAGCTACGAGGGCCCCGAAATCGGACGGCACCGCTGCGAGCGTGGTTAGTGCAGCGAATCCCATCGCGACACCTCCGATAAACCGTGTGCTCGTGTAAGCCGCCCACTTGAGTCGCGGAGCCCTTTCCGCATCGCGCGGTGCGATGAGTTCGGGATCACCGAGCATTGACGCCGCACCCACGATCCCGCCGGCGAGTGGGCCAAACAGGACAGCCGCGAACAGCGTTGGCAACAGTGATATCGACTGTTCCTCCGTGCTCGTCAAGCCACGGCGCGCCACCGCGAACCGAACGCTGATTCGTTCAGCAACTGCGGCAGCGAGAGCGAGTGCGAGGATCGTCGCAGGGGCCTCTAGGGTGAAGCCAGTCAGAACCAAAGCACCAACAAGCCCCAAAGCAAGCGCTGCTAGGACAGAGACCCATGCCGCCGTCCGACGCTGTGGATGGTGTGCCAGATTGCGGGCGACTTGAACTATCCCTCGAACGGGGTATACGATTCGTGTGCCGTCAGTTCCCAATCGAGGAGTCATTGCCTATGTCTAGGGGCGCGAAAGTCTGGTAGTTCCGTCGCATCCTCGGTTCTCCGCCGGGGGTGGGCATCCCTCTTTCGGGTGAGACCCCGAGGGAAAGGCCCGGTTGGGGATGTGGGATGCTGACGGGACGTAACTACGCAAGGAGCCCACGCCGGAAGCCGACCGCTACGGCGTGGGCTCTACTTCTTGCCTGAAGCTTTGCGAGCAGGTGGCGGACGTGAGACTTCACGGTCTCCTCCGACAGGAAGAGGCGCTCGCCGATCTCGCGATTGACGAGGCCGTCGGCCACGAGTTGGAGCACTTCGATCTCGCGAGCGGTCGGGTCCTGACCGACCTCGCGCGCGGCTGCGGGCGCGAACGGGATGACCGCGCCGCGACGGCTGGAGCTGCGACGAGCAGCAGCCGCCTCGAAGCGGCGGCTGTGGTCGCGATACCGGTTCAGAATCTCCTTACGCTCTGCGGCGTCCACGAGTTCTGTATCGGCCGGGCGGGCCTACCGCTTTAGAACCCGGCTCGGCTGGCACTCGCTCGAACGAGGGAGCTTGAACCCGGCGGGCTGAATCTGCCCTTCCGTGATGCTCGGTGTAGTGGCATGCGACCACGTGCCGTTGCGAAGCACCGGCTCTTCGTCTGCGCAGCGTGTCGGCTGTGCGAAGGGGGTAGCGCGCGTGAAAGCGGCCGGCGTGCCGCGGTGGAATTGACCCGCTTCGGTTGACACCGTGATGCTTTCGGGCAAAGCGGCCCGTGAGAGGAGCGTGTGTGATGCCGAGGACGAGACCGCCGTATCCGCCGGAGTTCCGGATCGAGGCGGTGCGGATGCTGAGAGCCGGGGTACGGTCGCCGAGGCAGCTGGCTGCCGAGCTCGGCTGTGCGGAG
>JBGSXQ010000102.1:0-2303 GCA_041751315.1 Gaiellaceae bacterium
GGCTCTGCAGCGAGCACGGCAAGAACGGCGAGCGGCGCCGCGACGACCGCGAGCGCGGTCGCGTACCCGGTCAGCTCGGACGCGAGTCGGCCATGCTCACGGGCGTGCGCCAGGAAAGGGAGCACGGCTATCCGGATCGCCTGAGCCGCGAGGACGATCACGATGAACAGGCCGTACGCGGCGAAGAACCCGTCCGTCTCCTCGGTGCGCCCGAACTCGCGGGCGATGATCACTCCCGCGAGGGCGGAGGCGCCGGTCACGATCAGAAGTGACGCGGCGGTCAGGGCGCCGTTCGCCAGGGAGCCCAGGCCGGACGAGTCTGTACGCTTGCGCACCGACGCGGAAGCGTACGGACCATGCCGAACGACACCCTCTGGACAGGTACTGCGCTCGACGAGCTACGCGACGAGTTCGCCGACGTCTACGGCGGCCGCACGGTGCTCGTCACGGGCGCCGACGGCTTCGTGGGCTCCCACCTGACGTTTGCCCTGGTCGAGCTCGGAGCGACCGTCCATGCGTTCGTGCGCGCCACCTCGAGTGGTGCGCTCAACAACATCGGCCACCAGCGCAGCCGCCTGAAGATCCACTTTGCGGACCTCACGGATCGCACCTCGGTCGACTACCTCGTGCGCGAGCTGAAGGAGACCGCACGGGACCGCCCCTACGTCTTCCACCTCGGCGCGCAGGCGCACGTCGGCGAGTCGTGGCACAGGCCCTACGAGACCGTGGCTGCCAACGTGCTCGGGACGCTGAACCTGCTGCAGTCCGTCGTGGACGCCGGCCTCGAGCTCGAGAAGTTTGACACCGCCGGAACGTCGGAGGAGTACGGGAACGTGCGCGAGTCCGTGTCGGAGCACCACGACTTCGACGCCGAGGGCGGGCTCATCCTGCACGAGCGCTCGCCGATCAACCCGAAGTCGATCTACGCGACGGCCAAGGTCGCCGCGGACTTCCTCACGATGAATTACCACGATGCGTTCGGGATTCCGGGCGTGGTCACACGAATGTTCAACAACTACGGGCCGCGGCAGAACCCGCGGTACGTGACGGGGACGATCATCACCCAGGCGCTGACGCGCGAGAGCATCGAGCTCGGCGCGCTCGACCCGCTGCGCGACTTCTGCTTCTGCACGGACGGCGTCCGCGGGCACCTCATGGTCGCTGCGAAGGGAACGCCGGGCGACGTGTACGTCTACGGCCAGGGCTCCAACATCTCGATGGGCGACTGGGTCGACCTCATCGTCCGCGTCGGCGAGGCGGAGGGCTTCTGGCCCGGCGACCGCCAGGTCGTCACGTCGCAGTCGAGGCATCGGCCCGGATCGAGCGAAGTCATGGCGCTCCGCGTGGGCCACGAGAAGCTCACGGCCGAGACGGGCTGGCAGCCGCACGTGTCGTGGGAGGAGGGCGTGCTGAACACGATTCGCTGGTACGCCGAGAACCGCGAGCGCTGGATCGGCCGCGTCGACTGGCTCCCGACCGGGGCGCCACTCACGAAGGCGTGACCCGAGTCCTCGTCACGGGCGGTGGTGGCTTTCTCGGCTCGCACCTCGTCGAGCGGCTGGAGGCAGCAGGGCACGAGGTCCGCGCCGCAAGGAGTGCCGACTTCGACCTCACGTCGATGGACGACACCGCACGGATGTTCGACGGGGCCGAAGCGGACCTGGTGTTCCATCTCGCCGCGGAAGTCGGCGGAATCGGCGCAAACCGCGCCAATCCCGGCCGTTACTGGTTCGCGAACCTCACGATGGGGGCGAACGTGCTCGAGCAGGCTCGGCTCCACGGGACTGCGAAGCTCGTCATCGTCGGCACCGTGTGCGCATACCCGAAGTTCGCGCCGGTGCCGTTCAGCGAGGACGACCTCTGGAACGGCTATCCCGAGGAGACGAACGCGCCTTATGGCGTCGCGAAGAAGGCGGTGCTCGTCGGCGCGCAGGCATACCGCGCGCAGTACGGGCTGAACGCGATCTTTCTCCTTCCTGCGAACCTGTACGGGCCGCGCGACAACTTTCATCCCACGAATGCTCACGTCGTCGCGGACCTCATCCGCAAGATGGTCGAGTCCGAAGGCGAGGTCGTGCTGTGGGGAGACGGCTCTCCTACGAGGGAGTTCCTGTACGTCAACGACTGCGTGGACGGGCTCGTGCTGGCAGCGGAGCGCTACGACGGCGCAGAGCCCGTGAACCTCGGCGCCGCGCGCGAGATCTCGATCCGCGAGCTCGCCGAGCTCGTCGCCGACGTCACGGGCTTCGAGGGCACGATCACCTGGGACACCGAGCGGCCGAACGGCCAGCCCCGGCGAAGCG
>JBGSXQ010000103.1:0-4777 GCA_041751315.1 Gaiellaceae bacterium
CTACTTGAGCGCCCACTCCCTGCAGACGGTCCTCGACAGAGAGAAGGGAGAGAAAGGGCACGAGGAGGTGAGAGAGCTCACCGCGGTCTGAGCAGCCGACGATCGAGCCGACGAGTTACACCACGTCCTGGGACTTGACTATGCTCGAGCTCATCGAAATCGCGACCGTCGAGGAACGGCGTACGTCGAGTGATGGCCAACCCCCCGGATCCGGAGAGAGACGGCGCGAAACCGGTCAGCCAGGCAAGCCCGTGAAGCGCGCGAGCTAGAGCTAGCGCAGCGTCGAACTCGCTCGAACGTTTTAGCCTGGATTAGCGCGGGTACACTGCGACTACACCGCTCCCTCCTTCCGCCGCTGCACTCGTTATGAGTCGCGCCAGGTTCGAGCTCTACTCGGAAGGCCCAGTTGGCACCCACCCCCGAAGATGTTCTGATCGAACGTCCTGCAGACGGCACTTCCGTGGTCGTCTTTTCCGGCGAGCACGATGTTGCGACGAAGCATGAAGTCGCGGACCTCCTCGAGTCGCTCGTGAGAGGGGATGACTTGATCGTCGCCGACTTCTCGACGGCTTCCTTTGTCGACTCGTCGATTCTGGGTGTGCTCCTCGATACCGACAGACAGGCTCGTGAGTTAGGGAAAACATTCCGCCTCCAGCTCGGAACGTCTGACATCGTCCGCCGCGCCTTCGAGATCGTCGGGCTGTTCGATGTCATCGAGCGTATGACGACGCGCGAAGAGGCGCTTGCACGGGGAGAGTCGTAGGTGGTGACGACCTTCGACGCAACCCTTCTACGGGGCCCCGTCGATCTTCGCGGAATGCGCCACCTGCTCACGTCCTGGCTCGAGCAGACCGATGCTGACGCAGAACTTCTTGACGCCGTCTTGCTCGCGACGCACGAGGCGACGGCGAATGCGATGGCGCACGGACAGCCGGATGGCCCGGTGAGCATCTCGGCGAGTGAGGACGATGTTGGCAACTTCACGATCGAGGTCACGAATCTCGGCGCGTGGAAAGAGCCAGAGCCAGGACATGACGGCCGCGGCCTTTCGTTGATGGGTGAGCTCATGTTCGAGGTCGAGATTGAGACGAAGACGCGCGTTCGCATGCTCAGCGGCTAGCTCAACCTCCCGCCTCCGGCTCGCGCCCTCTCTCGCGTAGGTGCGAGGCGAGTTCGGGATCGTCGCGGCGGACTTCGTAGACGAACCTGCCGTGCCCCGGTTGGGGGATGCCGCTCCCTGGTTGGAGGGGTGTGTGCGCCAAAGGCACAAGAAAGTGCGTCTCGGCGCATCTTCTAGTGACAACAGCCGGATCCGCGACGGCCACTGCGGCAGTACGGTCGTGTCGGGCCCGGGAACTCCATGCGGCAGGGGGAGCGGGACGCCCCCAAGGAGATGACGATGACCAAGAAGTACGAGATTCGCTCAGGACGGCGGACCATTTCGACCCAGTACTCGGTGAGCCCGATGCAGGCTGTGGTCGACTACGTGCGGTCGTTTGGGACGAAGGACGACGAGATTCGGCGGCTCGGCGTCGACTGCGTCTCGTGGCGCGGCGCGCAGTTCAGCGCCGTGCTCGCACCAACCGACAGCCAAGCCGCCTAGGGAGTCGTCCGGCGGCGTGCCCCGCGGTACCTTCAAGGGCCCGAGCCGCTGACGGACGGAGGAGATCCGCACCGCCGGCGGCGTACGCGAGCGCTACGCGACCACCCGCGGCGCCGAGCGAAGCTCCCCCACCGAGACGCCCGGGACGATCGCCGCGCTCAGCATCAGCCCGACCGCGTCGGGATCCAGGTGACAAAGATGTGCGTCGAAATGCGTCTTGCCGCGACGCGTACTTCTGCGTTTGGCTTCGGCTTCTCCGTGCTCACGCGGCATAGTCTCTTGCATCGAACGCGCGCCGACCATGCAGCCGGGCTCGATCCACCAAGTGATTCGGTGTGAGGCTCGCATGCCCGCTCGCGGTCGTAATCGCCGCCATGGCACAGCCGTCACGAACATGCTCACCGCCGGAGGTGTCATCACACGCATCGGCCTCGGATTCGTCCTCGCTCGGTCCTCCCCGCTCGGGGTCGCCGACGTAGCGCGTCCAGCCGAGTGTGGAGGACCGCGGCGCGATCGCGATGACCACATTCGGCGCATCGGCCCCGACGTCGTGCGAGGTCATGATGGCTTGTGACGATCGGTTACAAGGATTCGTGAACGCAGTTCTGGCTAGCACGCTTGCAATCCAGGATGCTTGTGACGATCGGTTGCAAGAGTCGTGATGGCACCGCCCCTCCGCCAAAGAGCTGCGTGGACGAGCCTCGAGCGCCACTACACGGAGATGAGCGACGCGCACCTCCGCGACCTCTTCGCAGCCGACCCGACCCGTGGCGAGCGCCTCAGCGCCGAGGGAGTGGGCCTCTACCTCGACTACTCCAAGAATCGCGTCACCGACGAGACGCTCGCGCTCCTTCGGCAACTCGCGGAGGAGTGCGGCCTCGCCGAGCGCACGGAGGCGATGTTTCGCGGCGACCGGATCAACACGACGGAGAATCGCTCCGTCCTCCACGTCGCGCTGCGCATGCCGCGCGGGCGCTCGCTCATCGTCGACGGCGTGGACGTGGTCGTCGAGGTGCACGAGACCCTCGACCGCATGGCGGCGTTCGCGGAGCGCATCCGCTCGGGCGAGTGGAAGGGCCATACGGGGAAGCCGATCCGCAACATCGTGAACGTGGGCATCGGCGGCTCCGACCTCGGCCCGGTCATGGCGTACGAGGCGCTGCGCCACTATGCGCGCCGCGATCTGACCTTCCGCTTCGTCTCGAACGTCGACTCCACCGACTTCGTCGAGGCGACCCAGGACCTCGCTCCCGACGAGACCCTGTTCGTCATCTCGTCGAAGACGTTCACGACGCTCGAGACGATGACCAACGCCAATTCGGCCCGCGCGTGGGCGCTGGCCGCGCTCGATGACGAGGCGGCGATCGCGAAGCACTTCGTCGCGGTCTCGACCAATGCGAAGGAGGTGCAGGCCTTCGGCATCGACCCGCAGAACATGTTCGGGTTCTGGGACTGGGTCGGCGGGCGCTACTCGATGGACTCCGCGATCGGCCTCTCGACCATGCTCGCGATCGGACCTGACGCATTCGGTGACCTGCTCGCCGGCTTCCACGCACTCGACGAGCACTTCCGCGAGGCACCGCTCGAGCGCAATCTCCCGGCGCTGATGGGCCTGCTCTGCGTCTGGTACGCGAACTTCTTCGGCGCGCAGACCATTGGCGTAATGCCGTACAGCCAGTACCTCGAGCGCTTCCCGGCCTACCTGCAGCAGCTCACGATGGAGTCGAACGGGAAGGGCGTCACGCTCGACGGGGGCCGGGTCGACTACCAGACGGGCGCCGTCTTCTGGGGCGAGCCGGGGACGAACGGGCAGCACAGCTTCTACCAGCTGCTCCACCAGGGCACGAAGCTGATTCCGGTCGATCTGATCGGGTTCGAGAAGACGCTGAACCCACTCGCCGACCACCACGACATCCTCATGTCGAACGTCTTCGCACAAGCGGAGGCGCTCGCATTCGGGAAGACGGAGGCGGACGTGCGCGCCGAGGGCACGGCCGAGGGAGTCGTTCCGCACCGCGTCTTCGAGGGCAACCGCCCGTCGAACGTGCTCCTGGCCGAGCAGCTCACGCCATTCAGCCTCGGGACGCTGGTCGCCCTCTACGAGCACAGCGTCTTCACGCAGGGGACGATCTGGAGCATCAACTCGTTCGACCAGTGGGGCGTTGAGCTCGGCAAGGCGCTCGCGCGGCGGATCATCCCCGAGCTGACGTCCGTCGACGAGCCCGACCTCGCGCACGACTCCTCGACCAACGCGCTCATCCGGCGCTACCGCTCCTCGAAGTGATCGAGCTCTTGCGCGAGGAGGGCTTCGCCCACGCTGTCGAGCGGTTCATCCTTCGAGAAGGGAGCAAGTAGTGGCCTCGGACACCCCCATACAGCTCGGAATGGTCGGGCTCGGCCGGATGGGCGCCGGGATCGTCAGGCGGCTCCTGCGCGACGGCCACTCCTGCGTCGGATACGACATCCAACCAGACGCCATCTCGGCCCTCGAGACGGACGGGATGATCGGCTCGACCACGCTCGAGGACTTCGCCGCCAAGCTCGTGGCGCCGCGTGCAGTGTGGGTCATGCTCCCGGCGGGAGAGATCACGTCGAAGACGATCACCGCGCTCGCCGACGTGCTCGAGCCGGGCGACGCGATCATCGACGGCGGGAACACGCACTACGTCGAGGACATTCGCCACGCCAAGGAGCTCGCCGAGAAGCGCATCCACCACGTCGACGTGGGCACGAGCGGCGGCGTGTGGGGCTTCGAGCGTGGCTTCTGCCTGATGATCGGCGGCGAGAAAAAGGTCGTCGAGCGCCTCTCCCCCATCTTCGCGTCCCTCGCGCCGGGCATCGACGCCGCGCCGCGCACGCCAGGACGCTCCGGCGACCCGAGTCAGGCGGAGCACGGCTACTACCACTGCGGCCCCAACGGGGCCGGCCACTTCGTGAAGATGGTGCACAACGGCATCGAGTACGGGCTCATGGCCGCGTACGCCGAAGGGCTCAACATCATCGCCAATGCCAACGTCGGGAGCCGCGAGCGCGCGATGGACGCCGAGACCGCGCCGCTCGCGCGCCCGGAGCTCTACCAGTACGACATCGACATGCGCGAGGTCGCCGAAGTGTGGCGGCGTGGCAGCGTCGTCGGCTCGTGGCTCCTCGACCTCACGGCGACCGCGCTGCACG
>JBGSXQ010000104.1:0-5211 GCA_041751315.1 Gaiellaceae bacterium
CGCTCGGCGGTGTCCAGATCCGCGACGAGAGGCCCGAGCGCGAGCGTCCAGCTCGTCTCGCCTGCGGCCACGGCGGCGCGATCCTCGGCCGGAAGCGCCGGCAGCGTCAGCCCGAACGTCGAGAAGTACGGCCCGTGGTAGAGCGCACGGCCGAGCTCCTCGAAGAGCACGGCCTCTTCGACGAAGGTGAGCCCCGCGCCGCCCTCTTCCTCCGCGATCGACACACCTGTCCAGCCGAGCTCAGCGATCTGCGCCCATGTCGGCTCCGGTGTCGCGGCGAGGAACTCGCGCGCCTGCTCGCGAAGCGCCTCTTGCTCGGGTGTGAAGGTGAAGTCCATCAGCGTGAGTAGGGAAGGCCGAGCACGCGCTCGGCGACGATGTTGCGGAGCACCTCCGACGTGCCTGCCTCGATGGTGTTGCCGCGGCTGCGGAGCTGCTGGTACTGCCAGTAGCCGCCGTACGGCGCGTTGTCCTCACCGAGCGCGGCGTCGGGGCCGAGGATCTCGAGCGCGAGCTTCGTCACGCGCTGGTTCGCCTCCGACCACACCAATTTCGAGATCGAGCCCTCGGGGCCGGGCAGCCCGGTCTTCATGAGCGCGGACAGGGAGCGGTAGTTCGTGTACCGCACCGCCTGCATCTCGATCCACTCGCGGGCGATTCGGTCGCGCTGCAGCTGGTCGGCACCGCGATCCTGCGCGAGGGAGACGAGCTTGCGGATCTGCACCTCGAGCGCAGCCTGCAACGCGAACCCGAGTGTGCCGCGCTCGTGCAGGAGCGTCGTCATCGCGACCTGCCAGCCGCCGCCGACCTCGCCGAGCAGGTTCTCGGCGGGCACGTGAACGTCGTTGAAGAAGATCTCGTTGAACTCCTCCTCACCGGTGATCTGGCGGAGCGGCCGCACCTCGACGCCTGGCGCGTGCATGTCGACGATGAGGTACGTCAGGCCCGCGTGTCGCGTCGACTCGGGGTCGCTGCGCGTAAGCAGGATGCAGAAGTCGGCGATGTGCGCGAACGACGACCACACCTTCTGGCCGTCGACGACGAAGCCGCCGTTCTGCAGGCGTGCGCTCGTGCGAACGCCTGCGAGGTCGGAGCCGGCACCGGGCTCGGAGAAGCCCTGGCACCAGATCTCTTCGGCCGAGAGAAGTGGCTGCAGGTACCGCGCCTTCTGCTCGTCGGTGCCGTGGGCGATGATCGTCGGGCCGGCCATGCCGATCCCGATCACGCCGATGTGGGGAGGCGCCTCCGCGCGCGCCATCTCCTCGAGGAAGATCGCCTGGTGGGTGTACGGTGCTCCGCCGCCGCCGTACTCCTCCGGCCAGGTGAGCCCGACGTAGCCGGCGTCGGAGAGCGCTCGACTCCACGCGCGCATCTCCGGCCCCTCGAAGCGAGTCGCGCCGCCGCGGTGGCCCTGAAGCCCCTCCGGAAGATTCTCCTCGAGCCAGGCGCGCAGGTCGGTCCTGAACGCGGCCTCCTCGGGCGTGTCGCGCAGATCCATCGGGGCGATCCTAGTTCAGACGGTGTGAAGTTCGGGCGGTTCGCGGCTGAGAAGTTCACGCCTCGAATTGCCACCGTCGCATGAGCCCGTTTAGGGTTGTGCGACCGATGGCCCTCCTCGAGGTACGGGATGTCACCCTGCGCTTCGGCGGCATCGTCGCGCTCGATGCCGTGTCCTTCGAGGTCGAGGAAGGGCACATCTCCGGGCTGATCGGGCCGAACGGGGCCGGGAAGACCACCGCATTCAACGTCATCACACGGCTCTACAAGCCGGACTCGGGGGAGGTGCTCCTCGACGGGTCGTCGCTCCTCGGGCAACCGGCGTACAGGATCGTGGGCAAGGGCGTTGCGCGCACGTTCCAAAACCTCCAGCTCTTCCGCACGATGTCCGTGCTCGAGAACGTGCTGGTCGGGGCGCACGGCCGCGGCAGGAAGGTAGGGCAGACAGAGGCGCTCGAGATGCTCGACGTCGTCGGGCTCCGCGACCGGGCGCTGTCCCCGGCAGCGGCTCTGCCGTATGGCATACAGAAGCGCGTCGAGCTCGCGCGCGCGTTGGTCGCGAAGCCGCGGCTTCTGCTGCTCGACGAGCCGGCCGGCGGCCTGAACCACGAGGAGGTGGCCGAGCTGGGGGAGTTCATCAAGAAGATCCGTGACGACTTCGATCTGACCGTGCTCCTCGTCGAGCACCACATGAACCTCGTCATGAGCATCTCGGACGACGTGAACGTCCTCAGCTTCGGGCGGAATATCGCGAGCGGGCCGCCTGCCGAGGTGCAGGCGAATCCGGCCGTGATCGAGGCGTACCTCGGCTCCGACGACGAGCACGAGGAGCCGCTCGCGCAGGATGGCGGGGTCAGACCCGTGGGGTCAGACCCCGCGCAGGGCGCGAGACCCGTAGGGTCAGACCCCGCGGAGAGCGCGGAGTGAGGACCCTCCTCGAGCTCGACGCTGTCGCCGCGCGCTACGGACCTGTGCAGGCGCTCCACGACGTCTCGCTCGTCGTCCGGGAGGGCGAGGTCGTCGCCGTGCTGGGCGCGAACGGCGCGGGGAAGACGACGACGTTGCGCGCGATCTCGGGAACCGTCTCGCGAAGCGGCGCGATCGAGCTCGACGGCAAGCAGTTGAAGGGCGGGCCGGAGGCGGCTGCGAAGGCGGGCGTCGCGCACGTCCCCGAGGGGCGCGGGACCTTCGTCGACCTCACGGTCACCGAGAACCTCAAGCTCGGCGCGTACACCCGCCGCGACCGCGGTGTGAAGGCCGACATCCAGCGCGTGGCCGAGTACTTCCCGTGGATGCTCGAGCGGGGAAGCCAGCGCGCGGGAACGCTGTCGGGCGGCGAGCAGCAGATGCTTGCGCTGGGCCGCGCGCTGATGAGCCGCCCGCGCCTGCTCCTCCTTGACGAGCCGTCTCTCGGGCTGGCGCCGATGATCATCCGCGAGTTCTTCCGGATCGTCCGCAGGCTCAACGAGGACGAGGGGCTCACCGTCCTCGTTGTCGAGCAGGACGCGCGAATAGCGCTCAACGCGTCGAGCAGGGCGTACGTCCTCGAGGTCGGCCGCGTCGCCCTCGCGGGGACGAGCGACGAGCTGCGCGACGACGAGAACGTTCGACGGAGCTACCTCGGCTACTGATGGTCGCCGCAGCCTTCACCGACTTCATGCAGCAGGTCGTGTCCGGCCTCGCGTCCGGAGGCATCTACGCCCTGCTCGCGCTCGCGCTCGTGATCATCCACCGCTCGACCGGGGTGATCAACTTCGCGCAGGGCGAGATGGCCACGCTCTCGACCTACATCGCCTGGGCGCTCATCGCGCACCATGCGTGGAGCTACTGGCCCGCGTTCGCCGCGACTCTCGTCCTCTCGTTCATCGGCGGGGTCGGCATCCATCGCGTCGTGATCAGGCCGGTCGAGCGCGGAAGCGTGCTGCGGATCGTCATCGTCACGATCGGGCTTCTCGTCGCGATCAACGGATTCGTCGTCTGGCAGTGGAGCGGCGAGCCGCAGCAGCTGCAGAGCCCATTCGGGACGAATGTCTATGACATCGGCGGCGTGATCGTGGCTGCGCAGGACATCGGCACGATTGCGGTCGCGCTCGGGATCGTGCTGCTGCTGTGGGGGCTCTTCCAGTTCACGAAGGTCGGGCTCGCGCTGCGCGCCGTGGCCGTCAACCCCGAGGAGGCGCGACTCGTCGGCGTCCGCGTCAGCTGGATGCTCGCACTGGGCTGGGGCCTCGCTGCGCTCCTCGGCGCCGTCGCCGGGATGCTCACCGCACCGACCGTAGGGCTCGACTCGAACATGATGGCGGCCGTCCTCATCTATGCCTTCGCCTCAGCAGTCCTCGGCGGCATCGACTCGCCCATCGGAGCGGTCGTCGGCGGCCTGGCCATCGGAGTGTTGCTCAACATGCTGAGCTTCCTGAGCCAGTACAGCGCGTTCGACTGGTTCACGGAGGAGCTGCGGCTGCCGATGGCGCTCCTCATCATCCTCGTCGTCCTGCTCGTGCGGCCGCAGGGGATCTTCGGCCGCCCGGAGGTGAAGCGCGTTTGACTCCCAGGACGCAGCGCCTCGCCGGATTCGTCGCCTTCGCGGCGTTCGTCGCGTTCGTCCTCGTGCTGCCGCAGTTCATCAGCGACTTCAAGGCGCGCGAGTACGCCTACGTGGGGATCTACCTGATCGCGCTTCTCGGCCTGAACATCCTCACCGGCTACACAGGTCAGATCTCGCTCGGGCACGGGGCGTTCATGGCGATCGGCGGCTACACGACGGCGATCCTCATGGCAGGCAACGAGCAGTTCGGCGGGCCGGTCGCGGGAGGGCTGCAGGACGTGTGGACCCTTCCGATCGCAGGTCTCGTCGCAGGCCTCTCCGGCCTCGCGTTCGGGCTGCCCGCGCTCCGCTTGGCGGGCCTCTACCTCGCGCTCGCCACCTTTGCGATCGCCGTGGCCCTGCCCTCGACGGTCAAGCGCTTCGAGGAGTTCTCGGGCGGCGGCCAGGGGATCCAGCTCTTCGGCCTTCCCACGCTCACGGGGTCGAACGCCGCGGCGACGGGGGACGACTTCTCGGCGCCCGCCACGTTCGACCTTCTCGGCATCACGTTCACGCAGAACGACTGGATGTACTACCTCACGTGGTCGATCGCGCTCGTCATGTTCGCGGGCGCGTGGCTCATCCTCCGCGGACGCACCGGCCGCGCCTTTCGCGCGGTGCGTGACTCGGAGACGGCGGCAGTCTCCTCGGGCGTGAGCCTGGCGCGTTACAAGACGCTGGCGTTCGGGATCAGCGCGGCGTATGCCGGTGTCGCGGGTGGGCTCTTTGCGATCGCGAGCGCGTTCGTCAACCCGGACACGTTCCCGATCGCGCTTTCGATCTTCCTGCTCGTGGGGATCGTCGTCGGGGGCCTCGGCCTCCTCGCCGGGCTCGTCTTCGGGGCGATCTTCATCGCGTTCCTGCCACTGTGGGCGCAAGGTCAGGATCTCGGCTCGCTTCTGCCGGATCGGATCATCGAGGAGACGCAGAAGCCCGGCGGGCCGGCGATCGTGTACGGCGTCGTTCTCATCCTGCTGATGTTCGTGCTCCCGAGCGGCGTCGGCGGGCTCTTCCGGCGCGTCGGGGGGCGGATCACCAGCCGTCGCTACTCTCGGTCGAAGTGAAGGTCGTCCTCGCTGCGTTCGCCCCGGCGCTCGTCGTGGCGCTGCCGACCGCGTTCGCCGGCTCCG
>JBGSXQ010000105.1:0-8998 GCA_041751315.1 Gaiellaceae bacterium
GACCCAACCTCGCCGCCCGCGCGGCGGCGGCGGCCCATGACGTCAGCCTGCAGGCGGAGCGGGTGGAGGAGATTCTCCTGCGAGCCGTTCGAGATCGGCAAGCCTGACCTCGACGAGCGGACGGATCGCATCCTCGAGGCCCGCCGCCCGCGCGATCGCGAGCGCCTCCTCGTATGTCACGCGCACCTTCTCCGCAGCGACACCCTGCTTCAGGCGGTTGTCACCCGTGACGAGCAGCTTCTGTATGCGCTCGCGCGCGTCGCCGGCCACGGGCGAAGGGTAACGGCGCTGCTACCCTGACGCGCCGTGCCCTGGCTCCAGATCGCAGCAGTCGTGCAGGTGCTCCTGAGCGCTGCCGTCATCACGCTCGTGCTCATGCACTCGGGGCGCGAGGCAGGGATGGGCGGGCTCGGGTTCACGCCTCATTCGCAGGGTGGCACGCACGTCGTCGAGCGCAACCTCACGCGCCTGACGATCGTGGTCGCAACGCTGTTCGGGCTGAACACGGTTCTGATGTTCCACCTTCTCTAGACTTCCTCAGCGCGCGCTGGTGGCGGAATTGGTAGACGCGCTAGGTTGAGGGCCTAGTGGCCACTTAGGCCGTGGAGGTTCAAGTCCTCTCCAGCGCATAAAGAAGACGGTCGGGGTCTGACCCTACGGGTCTGACCCCGACTCCGTTCCCAGTCCGTTTCCCGACTCCGTTTCCCGACTCGGTTCCCCGACTGTGTTTCCCGACTGCATTGCCCGACTCAGCTTCCCCGACCTTCGCTCCCCCCGCCGCGATGCGCATGTACACCGACCTCGCTCCGTGGTTCCACCTCCTGACGCATCCGTCCGACTACGAGGACGAGGCCGCTTTCGTGCGTCGCGTCGTCGACGAGGTGGTCGGCGCCGACGCACGCACGCTGCTCGAGCTCGGATCGGGAGGCGGGAACAACGCCTCGCATCTGAAGAAGCGGTTCGAGTGCACACTCACCGACCTCTCACCGGGCATGCTCGCGCTCAGCAGGACGCTGAACCCCGAGTGCGAGCACCTGGAAGGCGACATGCGGACGCTCAGGCTCTCCCGCACGTTCGACATCGTCTTCGTCCATGACGCGATCTCGTATCTCACGATCGAGGAGGACCTCCGTGCCGCGATCGAGACGGCCGCTTTCCACATCCGGCCAGGCGGCGTCGTGATTCTAACCCCGGACGCGACGAAGGAGATCTTCCGCGCGACCACGGAACATGGCGGCCATGACGGCGACGACGGACGGAGCCTGCGCTACCTCGAGTGGACGCATCCGCTCGAGTCGCCGGACGCGACGACGTACGTCACTGACTACCTCATCGCCACGCGCAGGGATCGCGAGCTGCGGGTCATCCACGATCGACACACGCTGGGCCTCTTTCCCGAAGCGACCTGGAAACGCCTCATCGCAGACGCGTGGCTCGAGCTCGTCGACACGACCGTCGAGAACCCGTACGAGCTCGAGCAGGCCGCGTTCGTGGGGCGCCGGCCGACCGCTTGACGTCGTCCGGCGAGGGATCTAGTCTCCCGTGACGAACATACGTTCGTCCACTCGACACGGGAGTATCCGATGCTGACGACACGACAACAGGAGATCTGGCAGTTCCTCGCGGAGTACGTCGACGCGCACGGCTATCCGCCCACGGTCCGTGAGATCGGAGACGCCGTCGGCCTCGCCTCCCCGTCGACCGTGCACGCACATCTCGCGAACCTCGAGCGCGCCGGACTGCTCAGGCGCGACCCGACGAAGCCGCGCGCGATCGAGCTCGTCGGGCGCAAGCGAGACGATGCGCACGCCCGCCCGGCGACGATTCCGACGCTTCCGCTCATCGGCCAGATCGCGGCGGGCGCTCCGCTGCTCGCGGAGGAGTCGGTCGAAGACCGGATCGCGGTACCCGAGCCGCTCGGACGCGACGCGGACTTCCTCCTCCGCGTCAAGGGCGACTCGATGATCGAGGCAGGGATCCTCGATGGCGACATCGTCGTCGTGCGGAAGCAGACCGACGCCCGCGCAGGAGAGATCGTCGTGGCGCTCGTGGGAGACGACGAGTCCGCCAACGAGGCGACCGTCAAGACCTTTCATCGCGAGCGCGACGGCCGCATCCGCCTGCAGCCCGAGAACGCCGCTCTCGAGGCCCTCTACCCAGAGCACGTCGAGATCCTCGGGAAGGTGACGGGAGTGTTCAGAAGCCTCGGATAGGGGGTACACCGTGACAGTGGAATCGCTGAACAGAACGCTCGATCAGGAGCTCGCCGGCCTCCTCCGCGGCGCGAGCCTCGAATGCCTCGTCTGCGGCGAGTTCGTCCTCCACGTACGCGGCGCGTTCGCGTGCGCGGAGTGCAAGTCGATCCTCGCCGAGTCGGAAGGGCGCATCGCCGAGATCGCGTTACCATCCGCTGTGCAGGCCGGGTGACCGCGGGCGTTCTTCGGAGCGCTCGAGGAAAGTCCGGACACCGAAGGGCAGGACGCTGGGGCGACCCAGGCGGCGAAAGCCGACGGAAAGTGGAACAGAAAGCAGACCGCCGGCCGCGGGCAACCGAGGTCGGTAAGGGTGAAACGGTGGGGTAAGAGCCCACCAGCGGCCGGGGCGACTCGGCCGGCTTGCCAAACCCCGTCCGGTGCAAGGTGAAGCAGGCTCCGTAGACGCGGCCCGCCGAGGAGCCGGGTACACCGCCAAGAGAGATGGTCACCCTCGACAGAATCCGGCTTACAGGCCTGCTACAGAGAAGCCCCGCGAAAGCGGGGCTTCTCCATGCGCGATCCTGGTAGCTCATAAAGCGAAGGAGCATTCAGTCATTGCACATGTCGTGTGGCGATACGATCGACGCCATGGACGCCGCAATTCACGATCGCGGCGGCTGGCCGGACGACACGCCGATCGATCGCACCGAGCACGAGCTGGCCGACTGGGAGCTCCTCATGGACGCGATCGTCGGAACGCTGAGCGCGCGCGCCGTCATGAACGTCGACGAGCTGCGCCGCGGCATCGAGTCGATGCCTCCGGCCGCGTACGAGGCCGCCTCGTACTACGAGCGCTGGCTGCGCTCGGTGGAGGCCGTCCTGACCGAGAAGGGTCTGCTCGAGCCGGGAGAGATCGATGCGCGGGTGTATCGATGACACATGCTGTCGGCGATGCCGTGGTCGTGTCCAACCGCCCGCACGTCGGGCATCACCGCACTCCGGCCTACCTCAAGGGCAAGCGGGGGACGATCGCGCGCGTCCATTCCACCTTCACGAACCCGGAGACACGGGCCTACGGCGAGAGCGGTCTTCCTGAAGCGCAGCTCTATCTCGTCGAATTCGCCGCCGCCGAGGTCTGGGGCACGCGAAACGACGCACGCATCTATGCCGACGTCTTCGAGCACTGGCTGGAGCGCGCATCGTGAGTCACGACCAGCACGACCACGACCACATCACCACCGCCGGTGAGCCTCCCGCAGCCATGCGCGTGCGTGCGCTCGCGGAGCTTCTGGTCGAGAAGGGCGTACTCGGCCGCGAGGAGATCCGGGCGCGTGTCGACTGGCTCGTCTCGCGGACTCCCGCCGATGGTGCTCGGCTCGTTGCTCGAGCTTGGGTCGACGACGCCTTCAAGTCGAGGCTCCTCGCGGACGCGCGGCGGGCGGCGCTCGAGCTGGGGCTCGACCCGGGCGAGTCGCCTCAGGTCGTCGCGCTCGAGAACACGGAGAACGTGCATCACATGGTCGTCTGCACGCTCTGCTCGTGCTATCCGAAGGCGCTCCTCGGCCCGCCGCCCGACTGGTACAAGAGCCTTCCGTACCGCGCGCGGGCCGTCGCCGACCCGCGCGGTGTCCTGCAGGAGTTCGGACTGACGCTGGAAGACGACGTCGAGGTGCGCGTCGTGGATTCGACTGCCGACGTCCGCTACCTCGTCGTTCCCCGCCGCCCGCCGGGTACGGACGCACTGGGCGAGGAAGAGCTCGTAGCGCTCGTCACGCGCGACTCGATGATCGGCGTGACCCAAGCGCTCGTGCCGGCTTGAGTCACGACAGCCGCAACGACCGCTTCCGCGTCCTCGTCGACGCGGGCATCTCGCTGAGCTCGGAGCTGTCGCTCGACGGCCTCCTGCAACGTCTCGTGGAGGCCGCAGCCGTGCTGACGAACGCGCGCTACGCCGCGCTCGGGGTGATCGATCCTTCGGGAACGGCGCTCGAGCGCTTCATCACGACAGGCGTGGACGACGAGACGCGCGCGGCGATCGGTGACGAGCCGGTCGGCCGCGGGCTTCTCGGAGCCGTCATCCGAGAGGCGCAGCCGATCCGGCTACAGAGCATCGCGGACGATCCGCGCTCGATCGGGTTTCCTCCGAGCCACCCTCCGATGAGCACGTTCCTGGGCGTCCCGGTCCTCCTCCGCGAAAAGGTCTACGGCAACCTCTACCTCACCGAGAAGGTCGACGGGACTCCGTTCACGGACGAGGACGAGGAGCTCACGCGACTCCTCGCCGCGCAGGCTGCCGTCGCCGTCGAGAACGCGAGGCTGCACGAGTCGTCATCGCGCTGGCTGCGCCAACTCGAGTCCCTGAACGAGATCGGAAACGCGATGGCGTCCCAGATCGAGCTCGATCCGGTGCTCGACATCGTCGCGGCGCGGCTGCTCGAGCTGATCCGCGCCCGCACCGTCCTCGTCGCCCTCGTGGAACGGGGCGGCTCGATTCGCATCGCAGCGGCTCGAGGCGAGACCATCGCGCCCCTCGTCGGAGACCAGCTCGACGTCGACCACTCCAAGATCGGGCGCGTAGTGAGACGCGGACGCTCCGAGCTCGTCGCAGTGCTCGCCCAGGATCCCGAGGTCGACCGTGAGATCGCGGCGCGGATGGGCGTGACGTCGGGTCTCTACGTCCCGCTGCTCGTCGAGGGAAGAGCGTTGGGCGTCATCGCGGCGCACGACCGGGAGGGAGACGATCCACGTTTCGGGGACGAGGACCTTCGTCTCGCGGAGTCCCTCGCGAAGCGGGCCGCAATCGCCGTCGATCTCGCCCAGCGCGTGAGTCGCGAGGCGGTTCGACGCGTCGTCGAGGCGCAGGAGCTGGAGCGCGCACGTCTGGCCCGCGAGCTTCACGACGAGACGGGGCAGGCCCTTGCGTCGATCCTCCTGGGGCTCCGCTCGCTCGAGCAGTCGATCGACTCGGAGAGCGCGCTGGCGCGGGTGGGGGCGGTGCGCGAGCTCGTAGTCACGACGCTGCACGACGTTCGCCGGCTCGCCGTCGAGCTGCGCCCCTCGGCCCTGGACGACTTCGGGCTCGCGCCGGCGATCGAGCGGCTCGTCGAGACGTATCGCGAGGGCTCGGCGGCGGGTGTCGACCTCGAGATCCGGATGCACGCCGGCCGCCTGGCACCGGATGTCGAGACGACGTTGTATCGCATCGTGCAGGAAGCGCTCACAAACGTGACAAGACACGCGGATGCGACGCGAATCAGCGTCTTGCTCACACGGACCGAGCGCGCGGTGGTGCTCGTCATCGAGGACGACGGGTCCGGCTTCGACGACGGCGAACCTACCAGTGGCCTGGGATTGACCGGGATGCGCGAGCGTGTCGAGCTCGTCGGCGGTCGGCTACGCGTCGAGAGCGGGCGTGGAGGAACGACCGTTGCGGTAGAGATCCCGGTATGACCATCCGCGTCCTCGTCGTCGACGACCACGCCGTGGTGCGCGCGGGTCTCCGTCGAGTCCTCGACGCGGAGGAGGACATCGAGACGGTCGGCGAAGCGCCGAACGCAGAGCGCGCCGTGTTCGAAGCGCTGGAATCCACGCCGGATGTCGTCCTCATGGACGTCGTCATGCCTGGGAAGAGCGGCATCGAAGGACTCCCCGCCCTCCTCCAGGCGGTTCCGAACGTGCGCGTTTTGATGCTGTCGATGCAGGACGACCCTCGCTATGTCCGCGAGGCGTTCGAGGCAGGCGCGCATGGATACGTGCTGAAGGAAGCGGCCGACACCGACGTGGTCGACGCCGTGCGCGCCGTCGCCGCTGGCGAGAGCTACGTGCACCCGGCGCTTGGCGCGCGCCTCGTCGCCGCCGAATCCGAGGAGCGAAGGCGCGTGGAGTCCGACCCTCTCTCCGAGCGGGAGCGGGAGGTGCTGCGGCTTCTCGCGCTCGGCCACACCAACCAGGAGATCGCAGCGCTGCTCTTCATCTCCGTACGGACGGCAGAGACCCACCGCGCGCACATCATGCGGAAGCTGGGACTGTCGAGCCGAGCCGAGCTCGTGCGCTACGCGCTCGATCACGGCGTCGTGGAGAGCTGACCAAGACAGAGGGCGGCTTGCGCCGCCCTCTGCTCTCCGGGAGGTCGGAGTCTGAGACCCGGGCCCCCCTGTCCGGGTCAGCCCGTGACCGTCGCTGGCGCGCCCGTCCGGGCGGCCTTCGTAGCCTCTGCCCGCTTGCCGAACACGGCGAACGCGAGGATCACGAGGCCGATGCCCGTCAGCAGCAGTGCCACTCCGACGACGAGTCCGAAGATCGAGAGCTGCTCGGCCATGTAGCTGGTGTTGAGCGCCGTCGTGATGGCGACGGCGGTCACCCAGCTCTGCCGAGCACCATTTGCAACCGGCTGACCCTCTTCGTCCATCAAGGCAGCCGCTTCATCGCTCGTGCCCTTCGGATCGCCGGGGTCCGAGGCGGACGCGAATCGTCCCATCTCGGCGTATGTCAGGCCGTCGGTGCGCTCGAGTTGGTGCTCGCGCATGATCTTCGCGAACGCCCGAGCCTGCTCGCCCGTCTTCACCTGCTCGCCGTACCACGCGGACGCGTACCTGTCCGTCGCCGCGTCCTCATCCTCAGCAGTGCTGAAGACGATGCCCTCGTCCTTGATGCTGTCGCGGACGGTCGCGTACCCGTTGACGCCCATGAAGATCGCGACGATGCCGAAGAGAATCAGCACGCCGCCGGCGAGGAATCCGCCGATCTCCCAGAAGCTCTTGCCTTTCATTCGCTCCACCTCCAAGCGGTAGTCGTTACCTACAGGCTGGGCGATCGCGCGCGTTGTGTGATCAGCAGTAGCGCGCCATTCGGCTTCCCGGAAGCCGCCGGCGCGTTACGGAGAAGTACGCAGAGCGCCGGCCGCGGGCGCGCGTGCACCGCTCGCGAGGTACGCGGCTGCGTCGATCGGCCCACCGTCGAAGTACTCGGCGTCGAGACCTTGCGCGAACTGGTCGGTGAGGCCGCCTCCCGAAAGAACCACGCGGGACCCACGCGTCAAGTCGGAGAACTCCGCGGGCTCGAGCTTCGGAGGCGCGAGAGCGGCAAGCACGATCACCTCCGGAGCGAGTCGTCGCGACGTGTCGACGATGGTCTCGATCGGCGTGTCGGCGCCGAGGAAGGTGACGCGCCAGCCGTGGTCTCGAAGCATGAGCGCGAGTACGACGAGGCCGAGGTCGTGCTGCTCGCCTGGAGGTGCGGCCAGCAGTGCATGACGCCCGCTGCCGCGGCCCCAGCCGCGCCCGAGCGCCATCAGCCTGCCACGGATGAGGTTGCTCGCGAAATGCTCCTGCGCGATGGTCACGTGTCCCCGCTCCCACCCCTCTCCGATCTCCTGGAGCAACGGAGTGACCACGTCACGGAGGAACGCCTCGAGGCTCAGCGAGGCGACGAGCTGGTCGACCGCTGCGTGCGCGCCGGATTCGTCGAAGTCCATGAGTGAGGACTTGAGCTGACGGATCGGCTCGTCGATCACGGGCTCGAGCTCCACGCGCGACGCACGGACGGGCGATGAGGCGAGCACGCGTCGTGCGGCTTCGGCGGCGGAGAGCCCATGCTCGATCTGGCTGCGCATCGCCTCCACGCGGCCGGCGTCCACGTCCGAATAGAGCCGAAAGCGGCCCGGCGAGCGGTCGGGGTCGAAGAGGCCATAACGGCGCTCCCATGCCCGAAGCAGCTCGGGGCTCACTCCCGTCCGCCGACTCAGCTCCCCGATGCGGATGTATCCGCCCGCCACGACGGAAGTGTACAAAGACTGTCCTAATATTTCGGGGAACTCTGTACGAGGATGTCTATGCGGCGCGGAGGACGACCTCGATCGCCGTCCCCTGTCCCGCCCGTGACGAGAGCGTCAGCTCGCCGTCGATGGCCTCGGCCCGAAGCCGCATGTTCGCGATCCCCTGACCGGCCGCCGCCGAGCACTCGTCGAAACCCACGCCGTCGTCCGAGACGAGAACGACCCGGCGCCCCGTCCGCTGGGAGATCGAGACCTCGACGTGGCGGGCCTCGGCGTGGCGGCGGACATTCCCAAGCCCTTCCTGGACGATTCGGAAGACCTCGATCTGCTCGTCCGGCGCCAGGTGAACCTGCGGATCCACGTCGAGCTCGACGTCGAGCGCTCCATCGGCGGTCAGCACTTCGATGTAACGACGGAGCGCCGAGTCGAAGCGGGCCGAGCCGCCGGCCGAGGAAAGGGCGAGCACCGCGAACCGTGCTTCCTGCTGTGCCGATGCCGCCGCTCGCTTGAGGCGGGGAAGAACCTCCTCGAGCCTGGCTCCCGACTCGAGCATGCTGACCTGGGTCGAGATCGCGAAGAGGTACTGCGCGAGCCCGTCGTGAATCTCACGCGCGACGCGCGCACGCTCGTCCGCGACCGCGCGTCCGAACTCGGCGTGGCTGATCGCGCGCCAGACGCCGACGCCGAGGATGCCGTACGCAAGGACACGCAAGAAGTCGCCTTGCAGCACGAGGTCGTTCGAGACCACCGGCGTCAGAACGAGATGCAGGTCGGCGAAGACGACAAGCGTCGCCGCGAGACACATCCAACTGTCGAGATCGCGCCCGTGCCGTCGATAGCGAAGACCAAAGCCCACGAGGGCGACCAGCCACAACAGCGCGAGCGCCGCCGCCGCCAGACGCACGTACGAGCCCTCGACGAGCTCGGAGCCGATTGGGGCCGACGCGCCGGCGACCCGGATGCCGATCGTGCCCAGGCCGAGCAGCAGGGTCACTCCGGCGCCGGCCGCGATCAGGCCGCGCCTGCGCGC
>JBGSXQ010000106.1:0-4504 GCA_041751315.1 Gaiellaceae bacterium
AGCCGATCTGTGCGGCGCGCACGCGCTCGCCGGCCCCGACGACCGTGTCTCCGACACGGACGTCGCCACCGCGGGGGCGGATGTGCTGGCCCACTCTGACCGGTGCCTCGATGACGACGCGCTCACCACGATCGTCGACGAGCTCGACAGGGACGACTGCGTCCGCCTCGTCTGGAACCGCGCCACCCGTCGATATGCCGGCCGCCGCTCCCGAGGTGAGCGGACCGGGTGCGGGTGACCCGGCTGCGACACGGAATGCGACAGAAAGCTCACCCGGGACGCTGTTCGCGCGAAGTGCGAATCCATCCATCGCCGAGCTCGCGAACGGCGGCAGGTCGACCAGGGCGATGGCCGGCTCACGCAGCACGCGACCCGCCGACTCGGCCACGGAGATCGTCTCGGTCGGAAGGGGTCGCGCGTGCTCCAGAATGCGCGCGAGAGCCGCCTCGATCGTCAGGAGCTCGGCCATCCGGCGCGTGTCAGCGGACCGTGTCGCGATCGGGTGTCTCCCGGCGCGCGGGGTCGACCTCGTCCGTGGTGTCGGGCGTGTCGCGCTCAGGTTCCTCGGGGGACGTGGTCTCGACCTCATCGGTGGTCTCGGGCGTGTACGAGGGGTCGTAGTCGAGTGCGTACTCGCCCCTCACGAACGGCTTCCACTGAGGCCATAGCTTCGGCTCGGGGAACGCGAGTGGCTCGGAGTCCGCGAGAGCCGGCTCCATGAACAGGCGCCAGATCTCGGCGGGGAAGCTCCCGCCGGTGACCGCGATCCCGTGGACGTTCTCGAGGGGAATCTCCGCCCGCGTGAATCCAATCCAGACCGTGGTCGCAAGCTCCGGCGTATAGCCGGCAAACCATGCGTCGACGTTCAGCTCCGCGGTGCCTGTCTTGCCCGCGGCGGGCCGACCGAAGGCGGCTCGCGTACCGGTGCCCGACTGGACGTTCTGCTCGAGGATGCGGGTGACGATTGCCGCCGTGCCCTCCGATATCGCGCGCCGACGCACCGGCTTCCCCCAGCCGGCCTGCCTGTCGACCGTTCCGTCCGCCAGGACCACGCGGCGGATGGCCATCGGCTCTGCATACACGCCGCCGGCCGCAAGCGTCGCGTACGAGGATGCGAGGTCGAGGGGCGAGACAGCGATTGAGCCCAGGCCGATGGCGGGTACGTAGGCGCCTTTGACGTCGAGTTGCGAGCGCACACCCATCCGGCGCGCGACGTCTGCCACCTTCTGAGGCGTGACGTCCAACGTCAGCTGCGCGTACACGGTGTTGTCCGACCGCAGAGTCGCGCTGCGAATCGAGCTCCAGCCGTAGTAGTCGTTGGCATACGTCTTGACGCACCACCACGAGCCGTCGTCGCAGTTCCCTGCGGGGTGGATCCGATACGTGAACGGCGCAGAGACGTAGTAGGTGGAGTCGGGGTTGATGCCCTGCTCGACCGCTGCCGCGAGGACGAACGTCTTGAAGGTCGAGCCGGGCTGCCGGCGCGCCTGCGAGACGAGGTTGAACTGGTTCTTCGGCCGATTGGGCACGATCGCCGTCATCGCGCGGATCGCGCCCGTCCGCGGGCTGATCGAGATGAGCGCCGAGGCTGGGTCGTCGGACTCGTCGAGCGTGTCGCGAATCGCGGTCTCGGCGAGGCGCTGATAGCGGGGGATGATGGTCGTGTAGACCTTGAGGCCTCCCTCGCGCACCTCGCGCGCGCCGTAAGCCTGGATCAGGCTGTCGCGGACGTAGCCGAAGAAGTACGGCTCGCGGATCTGGTCGTACAGCCGTCCTCGGCGCAATACGAGACGCGAAGCGACGGCCTTGCGGTAGACGCGCGGCGTGATGACGCCTGTATCGACCAGTGCGCGCAGCACCTCCTGGCGGCGCGCCAGCGCGGGACCCGGCGCCGTGAACGGATCGTAGATCGAGGGCGCTTGCGGCAACCCGGCGAGCAACGCTGCCTCCGACAGCCTGAGCTCCTTCGCGGGCTTCGAGAAGTACGTCTGGGCAGCGGCCTCGATCCCGTACGCACGGTTGCCGTAGAAGCTCTGGTTCAGATACTCCGTGAGGATGCGCTGCTTCGTCCACGCGCGATCGAGCTTCGTCGCGAGGCACGCCTCCTTGACCTTCCTCTGAACCGTCTGCTCGCGCGAGATATACAGGTTGCGGACGAGCTGCTGCGTGATCGTCGAGCCTCCTTCGACGATCTCGCCGGCGCGCAGGTTCTCGACGGCCGCTCGGGCGATGCCTTCCACATCCACACCGTCGTGGGCGAAGAAGCGGCGATCCTCGATCGCGATGGTCGCCTTTCGGATCCACACAGACATGTCCGCCGCCGTGATCGGCTCGCGGTTGCGCTCGGCCGGAATCGAGCCGAGCAACGTCCCGTTGGCGGCGTAGACGAAGGTATTCGCGCCGATGTCGACCGACGACAGGGAGTCGAGGTCGCAGGATGAGCCGTATGCCAGCACGGCCGCGCCACCTCCGACACCCGCAACCGCGGCGAGAGCTGCGATCGCCGTGACGGCGATGACCGCAGCACGCCGACGGCGGCGCCTGCGCAGAGCGCGCTGGTGGCGTCCTCTCGGACGCAGCGTGTCGGGATCGAGGGGTGTTCGCCTTCCTCGAGACGGGCTCATGGGAGGATGGTAGCCACGCTCCGGAGCGGGTTCGGCGGCCGCGGCCGCGCTCCTCGTGGTGGAATCCCTGAATGTCCGAACATGCTGTGCCCGATCGTCATCCTGGCCGCCTGGCCGCCTGGCTCGTCTTCGTCCTCGCGCTCACCGCGCTGAACTACGCAGGGCGCTTCGCGGGCGGCGAGACGCCTGAGGACGTCGCCTACCAGTGGGTGTCGTCGATCGGAGTCGTCGTCCAGTTCGGGCTGATGCTGGGAATCCTGCTGCTCATCGCGCGGGGTGTGTCGAAGCGCGAGGTCTTCGCACTGCGTCGGCCAGCGTCGTGGAGGCGAGCAGCGGGCCTCGCAGCACTGTGTCTCGTCGCGATCTACGCGGCTGCCGCTGCGTACACGGGGCTTCTCTCCATGCTCGGAGACTTCGACCCGAGCGAGGAGCAGGGGCTCGTTCCGGACGAGTGGGACGCGAGCCGCGCGGCGCCGTTCATCGCCTTCTTCGTCGCCGTCACACTGCTCGCGCCTGCAGTGGAGGAGCTGACCTACCGCGGCATGGGGATCTGGTTGCTGAAGCCCTATGGAGTGGTCTTGGCGATCCTGACGACCGGGCTCCTCTTCGGGCTCGCACACGGTCTCGTCGTGGGCCTTCCGATCCTGGCGTTCTTCGGCATAGTCGTCGGCTGGCTTCGAGTGCGTACCGACAGCATCTACCCGCCGATTGCGCTGCACGCGGCGTTCAACGGCATCGCGCTGGCCGCAGCGGTGAGTGGCGTCGGCTAACGCTTACGACTCGTCGTCGTCCTCGACGGGCTCCTCGTCGACCTCGTCGAAGACGTCTTCCAGGCTCGATGCGAACTCCTCCGGAGTGACCGTCTCGAGGAAGCGGCGAAACTCCTCCGGATCGAGGTCCGCCAGGCTCGAGGCCGTAAGAAGACTCGCCTGCTCGTCGTCGCCCTGAAACTCGATACCCGACTCGTCGACGACGTCACTCGCTGCGAAGATCTGAGCCTCGCAGCGCACGGCAAGCGCGATCGCGTCGGACGGGCGCGAGTCGACCTCGAGCTCGCGGCCGTCCTGCACGATCGTGATCCGGGCGAAGTAGGTGTTGTCGCGGAGCTCGGTGACCGTGACGCGCACGACCTCCCCCTTCAGCTCGGCGACGACCTCCGACAGGAGATCGTGGGTCATGGGTCGCGGCGGCGACGCGCCCTGCAGCTTCATGAGAATCGCAGCCGCCTCCGCGTGACCGATCCAGATGGGCAGGAACCGATCCTCGTCCACCGTCTTGAGGAGGACGATCGGGGTCTTCCCGATCGGCTCGAAGCTCACGCCGTAGAGGGTCATCTCCCGCATCTGTGCGTGCACATCGTAGTCAGGGGCTGCTGTACAGTTTCGCCCCTCGGGCGATTAGCTCAGTCGGTTAGAGCGCCGCTCTGATAAGGCGGAGGCCCCTGGTTCGAGTCCAGGATCGCCCATGTTCTCGGCAGAGCAAAATCGCCGAATGGCGATTTCGCTCGCCTCAGACCCCTGAAGCGGCCGCATTCGCGGCCGGTCGTTGTGACGTCTCACTCGCGCCGTGATACCTAGGCCGCCGGGCGATCTTGCTCGCCTCAGACCCCTGAAGCGGCCGCATTCGCGGCCGGTCGTTGTGACGTCTCACTCGCCCGGTGATTCAGGCTCGGGTCAAGCGGCGCGATCTTCCGCGATACCTGGGCTGATCGCCTCGAGCGCCTCGACCAGCTCCTCGAGGCCTCGCTCGTCGCCGAACTGGATCTGGAGGGCGCCGGCGCTCACCCGCGACGGCATGCCGGAGAGACGCTCCGCTGCAGCTCGCGCGCGGTCGACGAGAGCCGGATCGACCGCGACTGTGCGGCGCGGCCTGCGCTTCGC
>JBGSXQ010000107.1:0-2188 GCA_041751315.1 Gaiellaceae bacterium
CCCGTCGCTGCGCCCGCGAGTGCCGTTGCGATGGCCACGAGACCCCAGGCCGTCACGTCGTCGACCGCAGCGCCTGCCATGGCCAACCCGCCGATAGGCGTCTTGAGCATGCGGTGCTCGATGAGGATTCGGGCAAGGACCGGGAAGGCCGTGATGGACATCGCCACGCCCATGAAGAGTGCGAACGGCAGGTAGTCGGCGTCGGGAGCGAGGATCGGATAGAGCGGGACGGCAGCCAGGAGACCGAGGCTCATCGGAAGAGCGACGCTTGCGTTCGAGACGAGGGCCGCCTGTGCGGCATTTTGACGGAGTACGGCCGGATCGAGCTCCATGCCGACGATGAAGAGATAGAAGACGAGGCCGATGCTGGCCGCAGCGCTGACGAGCGGCACGATGTCGGCCGGGAAAAGATACGCCTGCAGGTCGGGCGCAACGGCCCCGAGGAGCGTCGGCCCGAGCAGGATCCCGGCGAGCACCTCGCCCATGACCCGCGGCTGCCGCAGCTTCGCCATGCCGCTCGCCAGAAGGCGTGCCGCGAGGATCACGATTGCGATCGCGAGCATGAGGCGCGCGATCGTGTCCTCGGCGTTCCGCGACTCCCCGGCGCCGGTCGCTTCGGTTTGATCCTCCATGCTCGGAGGCGCCGCCTCGAAGGGCTGCCCCGCAACGACTCCCACCAACCGGAGGTTCTCGCCGGAGCCTGACACCTCGATGTCCGCGTCTCCGGACGATCCGTCCACGCACGAGGCGTCACCGGTGAGCCGACCGTCACGGAACCTCAGGGTCGCGGTCGATCCCTGCTCTCCGTCGATGTCCACGAACTCGCCCGACTGGTCGAGCGCCAACGCGCCTCCGAAGCACGACGCCGCGGCCGACACGTACGGCCCTCCTATGGGAGGCGCGGCCTCTGCGTCCTGTCCGGCCCACGCCGAAAAGCCGAAGGTCGCGAGCACGAAGATCGCGAGCACGACGTAGCCGAGTGCGAGCCGCGACCGGCCCAGCGAGGTACGAGGCACTACGGGGGGCCGCGAACTGGTGGCCACGGCGGGAACATATTGCGATCGCGTGCCGCGCAGCAAGTGGAGGTCGTATTCTTCGGTCGATGTCCGTGCTCGTCGGTACCGACGGCCCGCTCCACGATCGGCGCTTCGAGGTCGACTCGGAGCTTGTCCTGGGCCGCGAAGGACAGGCACTCACTGTCGACGACAGCGAGATCTCGCGTCGTCACGCCGTGGTTCGACGCGCTGGGGATGCGTTGACGATCGAGGATCTCGGATCTCGGAACGGGACCTTCGTGAACGGGCAACGGATCGCCGGCGTGGTCGCCCTGGCGCACGGCGACGTCGTGAGGCTGGGAAGCACGTCGTTCCGAGTCGACGCGACGGTCCCAGCACCGGCTCCTCCGGGACATCCTCCGGCGGGAGTGGCTGCAGCACCCGCAGCGGCAGCCCCGCTCGCACGCGAGCCGGCGCAGCCCTTCGGAACCTTCGCCGCGACCGACGTAGCCGGCCATCCGCGCCGAACCGCCGCGAGCCGTCAGCTCGTCCCGGAGCTGATCGCGATCATCGCCGTCGTCGGCACCGCAGCGCTGCTCGTCCTCTACTTCGCGCTCCGCTGAACGCGGCGACGCGCCCGCGTGCTAGACCGTATGGAGCGGTGACGATCGCGAGGTAGCGCGGCCGGCGCCCCGCACATAGTCGTGCGCGGACTGGTTACCGCACCTATGGAAGGAGGCGCCGACCATGGCGAAGAGTATGACGAGATGGATCGGGCTCGACGTGCACGCCCATCAGACGCACGCGACGGTGCTCGTTCCCGAAACGGGCGAGCTCGAGCAACGGCGGATCGAGGGGCGAGCGGGAGCGGTCGTCGAGTGGCTTGCGACGCTGCCGAAGCCGTTTCGAGCCGTGTACGAGGCAGGCCCAGCGGGTACGCCCTCGCCCGCGCGGCGGCCGAGCGGGGTCTCGAGGTCTCGGTCTGCGCGCCCGGGCACATCCCGCGTCACCCCAGCGACCACATCAAGACCGATGCGCGCGACTCGCTGCGACTAGTACAGCCGTCCGCAAGTTCGGTCTTCATGCGGCGAGCTCGATGGGACGTGTTTCCACCTTGGCGAGGAGGCGATCGAGGTCGGCGCGCGTGAACGTCCACTGGAACGGCCTCGCGATCGTGCGGTAGTGGTCGCCGA
>JBGSXQ010000108.1:0-2099 GCA_041751315.1 Gaiellaceae bacterium
TACTCGGCGACGACGTCGTCGTCGTCGACGCGCGCGGCGATCGCACGGGCGTCGACATCCCGCAGCGCCGACAGCGCTCGCCGGATGCTCTCGGCGTCGTCGAGGAGGAGGTCTGACGTGAAGTACCCGACCTGGAGAGCGCGTAAGACCTTCCACTCGCTCCCAGGCACGTCGAGACCAGCCGCGACCACAGCCCGACAACCCCGGCCCGTTCCGGACGGCCGCGCCTTGGGGCTCGTCGCGAATGGCATGCCGTACCGCTCGCCGAACGCGTGCCAGCCAGCGAGCGAGCGCTCGGAGTCGTACGCGCGTACCGCCGCCTCGCTCGCCTCCTCCCGAAGCCCGATCATCACGAGCCGCCACGAGAGCTGGTCGCGGAAGCGCCACTCGAGCACGCGGAGGGCCGGGTTCGCGGAGTACGCCCACGGGCAGCCCGCGTCCGTGTAGAGCGTCGCTTCGATCACGTGCCGTCGATGGTAGTCACGCTGGCGAGGTGGTACCCTGCCCTCGCTCGGCCGCGCTAGGTGGGGAGTCAGCGGTTCCCTGAACCCGAAATCCGCTCCATGCGGGGCCGAACGCCGTCCGAGGGACGGTTCGTCGGGCCAGGGTCTGCGCACGCGGCGTTGACGATCGGGTCCCGCGCACTGGGAGCGTCCGAACCGCGTCAGGTCCGGAAGGAAGCAGCGCTAAGGACTCCCTCTCAGGTGCCGCGGCTCCGCCCGATCCGAGCAGGCGACGCGGATACCTCCGGTGATGCCGATCTCGACGCCGGAGTGCGCGGCCGAGCGCTTGCTTTTACGGCAGAGATCGGTATCCGCGACCGCGGATGCCGATCTCGCGAGGATCCCTGAAGGCGGCCGCTTCGCGCCCGCAGGCTGGTGAATACGACGACCGAGCTTCGGGTCGGCTGACGGCGCTGAGCTCAGCTGATTGAATCAGCGCGATGACCGCGCTCTACCGCAAGTACCGCCCACAGGGCTTCGACGAGGTCGTCGGGCAGGAGGCGGTGGTTCGAACCTTGCAGAACGCGATCGAGCACGACCAGGTGCGCCAGGCGTATCTCTTCGCCGGGCCTCGGGGCACAGGGAAGACGTCGATGGCGCGGATCCTCGCGAAGGCGCTCAACTGCGCCGGCACGCCCGGGCCTTCCCCGAACCCGGACAAGACGTGCCCGGTCTGCATCGCGATCGCGAACGGCAGCTCCCTCGACGTCGTCGAGATGGACGCGGCCTCGCAGCGCGGCATCGACGACGTCCGAGAGATCCGCGAGCGCGTCATCCTCCAACCGGTCGAAGGACGCTCGAAGGTCTACATCCTCGACGAGGCCCACCAGCTCACGGATGCAGCGTGGCAGGCGCTTCTCAAGCTCATCGAGGAGCCCCCGCCTCACCTCGTGTTCGTGTTCTGCACCACCGAGCAGCAGAAGGTGCTCGCGACGGTTCGCTCGCGCTGCCAGACCTTCGTCTTCCAGCGCCCGCGGCTCCCCGATCTCGTCACGCTTCTGCGTCGCGTCGCCGACGGCGAGGGCATCCAGGCGCAGGACTCGGCCCTCTCGCTCATCGCGCGCTCAGCGCAGGGCTCGTTCCGCGACGCCGTCTCCACGCTCGACCAGCTTGCGGCTTCGACGTCGGGCTCGATCGACGCGCAGGCGGTGCTCCAGCTCGTAGGCGCCGTCGACGAGGAGTCGCTGCTGCGCCTCTGCGACATGGTCGTCGACCGTGACACGGCTGGGGCCCTGCTCTTCATCGAAGAGCTGTCCGAGCGCGGGCAGGACCTCGGGCGCCTCGTCACCGACCTGCTCGAGCATCTCCGCCACCTGCTCCTGGTGCAGCACATGGGCCACGTGCCCGACTCGCTACCCGTGACGGAGGAGACGAAGGAGCTCCTGCGCCAACAGGCCAACCAGCTCCCCGAGCCGACCGTGCTGCGTCTCATCGACCTGCTCGCCGTTGCCGTCGAGGACACCCGGCAGGGAGCGGATCCGCGACTCCCCCTCGAGCTGGCGCTCGTGAAGGTGACACGGCCGCAGGCAGATCTCTCCCGCGAGTCGCTCGCGCACCGCGTCGAGCTGCTCGAGGCGCGCCCTCAGACTGGCGGCC
>JBGSXQ010000109.1:0-4994 GCA_041751315.1 Gaiellaceae bacterium
GCAGCACGCGACGCGCGCGCTCCGCGGCCCGCGGCCCGCGATGCTTCGAGAGGAAGCGAAGGTGCCCGCGCAGGTTCTCCCGGTAGAGGCGCCCGCTGTGCGACGCGCCTCGCACGTGCACGCACTCCGCGCCCGGGAAGAAGAGCACCTCCCACCCGGCCTCACGGAAGCGAAAGCACCAGTCCGTCTCCTCGCTGAACAGGAAGTAGTCCTCGTCGCAATACCCCACTTCGTCGACAGCGTCACGCCGCAGCAGCATGCACGCGCCCATGACGACCTCGACCTCGCGTATCTCGTCGTGCGCGAAGCCGCCCGCGTAGAACGCGTTGAGCGCCGACGTGCCGGGGGCAAGCTTCCGCAGGAAGAAGTACTCCGTTGCAAGCCGCCACGGGGTCGGATACCCACGCACCGACGGCTGGAGCGTCCCGTCCGGGTTCGACAGGCGTGGCCCTACGACCGCGGCTCGCGGATGCGAGTCGGAGAAGGCGACCAGCCGCTCGAGCGACCCATCGGTCATCCAGGCGTCGGCGTTCAGCAGGAGGACGTAGCGACTGGACGTCTCGCGGATCCCCATGTTCCAGCCGGCTCCGAGCCCGCGATTCTCCGACTCGAGGAGCCGAACCCGTGGGTGCCGATCGCGCACCAGCTCGACGGTTCCGTCTGTCGAGCCGTTGTCCACGACGACGGTCTCGACGCCGCGCAGAGAGTCGAGGCACTGCTCGATCCACGGGAGGGCGTCGTACGTCACGACCACCGCCGACGCGTGCGGCGCCTCAGCCATGCCCCACCTCCGGTCGAGGTTCCGAGCGAAACCCCTCGCGGAGCATCACGAACGCGCCGGGAAGAGAGAGCAGGAGCGTGACCAGGAAGAACAGGAAGCCGGCGGCGAACGCCTGATCCGCACCCACGCCAACGCTGCCGAGGAAGCTGACGAAGAAGGCCTCGCGCACTGCAAGCCCGTTCAGGGAGAACGGCACAAGCATGACGAGGAACAGGAGCGGGCCGAACACGTAGTAGATGCGCGGATCGAGGTCGATCCCCACCGCTCGCGCCGCCGCCCATATCGACAGGATCCGTACCGTCTGCACGACGAACGTCACCGCGAAGACCCGTGCAAGAAGGTGCGGGCGGCCGCGGTAGAGGTGGACTCCCTCGTAGAACTGCCGCAGCAGCTTCTCGACCCTCAGCCGCTCGAGAACGGGCTGCGACCGGCGCAAGAGCGGTCGCGCCGAACGCGCGAAGAAGAGGAATGCGAGGACGAGCGTCCCGAAGACGAAGAGACCTTCGATCCACAAGTAGGCGCTCACATCGAACGCGCCGATGGACAGAACGAAGCCGATTGCGCCGAGCACGACGGTCGCCGCGCCTCCCAGCCCACGCTCGAGAAGCACTGTTCCCGTGATCACGGTGGTGCGACCCGGATGCCGCCTGCCCGTCTCGACGACACGCACGGCATCGCCGCCGAGTGACGTCGGCAGCACCTGCCCGATCGTGTACGCGACGAGGTACGCGCGCGTCAACCACGGCACGCGCTCGGCGATGTGGTGAGCGGCAAGGAGCCATTTCCACCGGAGGGCGAGTACCGGAACCGTGAGGACCATGATCGCGACCGACAGCGCAAACCACGCAAGATTCGTGTCGGCGAGAACGTCGAGCGTCGTCCCCAGCTCGATCTTCCACGCGAGATACGCGATCGCTGCGGCAGTCAGGACGAGCGTCCCAAGTTGCCGCGTTCTACGACTCATGACTCCGTGCCGCCGCGTGCATGCACGCGGCGACGGTACCAACGAGGTTGGCTGCCTCTAGGAGATCTTCGCCGCCTCATGCGGGGCCGTCGTGCGACCCTCGACCTCGACGCGCGGCAGCCAGTGAAGCCACGCGGGGAGATACCAGTTCCACTCGCCCAGGATCTTCATGAGGCTCGGCATGACCACCGAGCGGATGACGGTCGCGTCGAGGAGCAGCGCCACCGCCACGCCGAAGCCCATCTGCTGGAACATGACCATGTCGCCGCGGGCGAAGCCCGCGAAGACAGCCACGATGATGAGTGCTGCGCCAGTGATGATCCGAGCGGTCGAGGCCACACCGGACGTAACGGCGTCGGTCGTGTTCCCTGTCTCGTCGAAGCGCTCGCGGATACGGCTCAGCAGGAAGACCTGGTAGTCCATCGACAGCCCGAAGAGCACGGAGAAAAGGAACAGCGGCACCCACGCCTCGATCGAGTCGGTCTGCTGGAACCCGAAGAGATCGGCTCCCCACCCGTACTGGAAGACGGCCACGAGCAGCCCGTACGCAGCTGCGACGGAGAGCAGGTTGAGTAGCACAGCCGTGCCTGCGACGATCACCGACCGGAAGACGACGGTGAGCAGGAGGAACGTCAGCAGCAAGACGAACGCGATCACCCACGGCGCAGGGTTGATGACGGAGTCGAAGTAGTCGATGTTCTCGGACGTCGTCCCGCCGACAAGCACGCTTTCTTCCGTGCCTGTAAAAACCTCCGGCACAGTCGACTCGCGCAACTCGCGCACGGCATCCACGGCTTCGTCGGCGGCTGGATCACCCACAACCGGAACCTGAAGGAGCCCAACGGAGCCGTCACCTCCGATCCGAATCTCTCCAGCTCCGAAACGGCGGTCGAGCCCGAGCTCGTACCGGAGTTTGCGAAGGGCGCTGTCCACGGCCGGGGTGTCGGCGCCGGACGTGACGACGATCTCGACCGGATCGTTCGTCGTACTCGGGAAGTCACGCTCGAGCGCGAGGAAGCCCTGTTTCGAGATGAAGCGGTCGGGGAGGCTCGTGACCCCGTTCGTCCCGACCTTCATTCCGAGAACGGGCGCCGCGAGGATCAGGAGGAACGCCGTCGAGAGCACGAAGCTCAGGCCAGGGCGCCTCAGGACGCGGCCGATGACAGCGCCCCAGAGACGTCCTTCGGGATTCTGGGTGCCATAGGACTTCCGGCCGACGAACGGGATCCTCAGCGCGTTCACACGGTCGCCGAGCAGCCGGAGCAGAGCCGGCAGAAGCGTGGTGGCAGCGGCAACCGAGACCACCCCGACGAGGATGGCGCCGACGGCGAGAGAGCGCATGATCGAGTTCGGGACGAGGAGCATCCCGAACATCGCGACGACGAACGCCGTGCCGCTGAAGACAACCGCGCGGTTCGCAGTTCCACCCGACGCGGCGATCGCGTCGGTCTTCTCGAGCCCTTTCGCCCGCTCCTCGCGATAGCGCGAGACGACGAACAGGGAGTAGTCGATCCCGAGCGCGAGCCCCATTCCCGTGAGCATGTTCACGACGAAGATCGAGAGCTCGAACTGCTGGGCGAGGAGTGCGGTGAGGCCCAGTGCGACGACGATCGAGACGATCGCCATCAGCAGTGGGACGAGCCCGGCGACGACAGCGCCGAACACGAGCAGCAGGATGATCAGTGCTGCAGGAAGCCCGAACTGCAGCTCGCCCTTCTCGAGGTCTTCCTGCGAGAGAAGGTTGAAGTCGTGGTCGAGCGCCCGGTCCCCGGCGATCGCGACGTCAAAAGCCGCGTTCTCGTTCGCCGCCTCGAGCTCCTCGATCACGCCGGCCGTATCTCCGTCGTCGAGGATCGCGATCGCGACGAGCGTGGCATGGCGGTCCGCCGAGATCGCAGCGCTCGCCGGCTCCGTGAAGTACGAGCGGCCTGCGTTCAGCGCGGGTGCCTCGGCCTCATGCAGGAGGCTCTGGACGAACGCCTCGAACTCCGGCGCGTCAACCGTGTGCCGCTCCGAACGAACGACGACGACGTCGGTCGTGAGCGTCCCTGGGTCGGGTGGGAAGGCCCGTGTTATCGCGTCGGCCGCTCGCTCGGACTCCGGCGTGTTCGTCGGCGCCCCCTCGGTGGTCAAGCTGTCGCCGAGCAGGACGCCGATCGCCGCGACCGCGAGGACGAAGGCGATGATCCACGCTCCGATCGTGCGCCACGGGTGCCGCGCGCTTGCCGCGGTGATGGTCTGCGTCGAGAGCTTCGTCCCGGCTTGCATCGTTACCTCCTCGTGCCCGATTCGTGGCGATCTAGTGACTGATTACTCAGCTTATGGAGAAAAAAGAACAAGAGCCTTCATCGCTATGCCTCCCTGCACCCCTCTGCCAGTCGCGCCGCCCAGGAGTCCTTTGGTTCGGTCGCGAGCGAGTACTCCATCGCCGCGAGCACGTTCATGAGCATCCCCTTCGCAAAGAACTGCGCGACGGTCACGCGGTCGGCGCCCGACACCGTCTCCACGTAGTCGACGAGTCGGCCGAAGCCGCGCGCCGTGGCGTCACGGACGTCCGCGTCCTCGACCGAGGCGGCGTACGACTGCAGCTGGCCCTGGAGCATCGTGCGGTCCTGCTCGAGCGACGTTGCATACGTCTGGCCGATCGCCTGCAGCGCGTCCTCGCCGGACGTGCCGGCAGCCGCGGCTCGAAAGGAGTCCAGCGTCCGTGCGAAGCAGTCGTCGATCACGGCGATGAAGAGCTCCTTCTTCGTGCCGTAGAGCCGGAAGAGGTACGGCTGCGAGATACCTGCGCGCCGCGCGATCGCATCCGTGGAGGCGCCGTGGAGCCCGCGCAGCGCGAACTCGATGTTTGCGGCCGCGAGGACGGCGACTCGCCGCTCGTCGGCCGTCTGCCTGGGAGTCGTCGCCTGTGTCACGGTCAAGGAAGTTAGCACTCACTCACAACGCTGTCAAGACGCCTGCGACGCGTTCGACCTCCTCCTCAGTGGTCGTCGTGGAGAGGGGAAGCGCCAGCGCGCGCTCGAAGGCACGGTCGGCCCCGGAGAACGTGCCCTGCGCGCGGTACGGGTCGAGGCGATGCAGCGCCCACGTTCCGATCTGCGCCTCGATCCCGGCTCCCCGGAGCGCCGCGAGCGCCTCGTCGCGCCGGTCCAGCTGCACGACGTATGCCTGCCAGCCGTGCCGGTCGCCCTCGGCGGCGGAAGGGATCAACACATGGTGCTCGAGCCGCTCGGTGTACCAGCCCGC
>JBGSXQ010000110.1:0-1691 GCA_041751315.1 Gaiellaceae bacterium
GCGTGACGAGGTGCTGCTGGAGGCCCGTGTGCAGCTCGCGTTCGAGCAGGCGTCGCTCGGCGTCGGCGACCCGTACGAGGCGCTGCCGTGACGCGCGCAGCTCGGCGACTTCTGCGCAGAGGTGCTCGACCCGTTCTCGCAGCTCGTCCTCGTGAGCCTCCAGCGTCGCCTCCCGTCCTCGCGTGCTCGCAGTTGTCCGTCATCCGCGGCGCGGCGTCAAGTGGCCCAGCCACCCTCGACCGCGGGGTGGCAGCCTCCTCCGCATCTGCCTGCCGCCACCGTAGTCGCGCCCGCCGTCGCTTCCTAGCCTGCTCGAGTCAACGAAGTAGGAGGCACACCCATGAAGAAGCTCATCGGAGCAACCGCGCTGCTCGTGGCGCTTGCCTCCCTGGCGATCGTGGCGACTGCGCTCGCCACTCTGTCGTCAGGGGTGAGCAGCACCGCCATCGCGCAGGGCAACATGGCCGAGCTCGACGTGAAGGGCAAGACCGGCGACTGGAAGGTGAATCTCAGGACGAAGGGCGAGACCACGCTCGCCGTGAGCGAGAACAGGGTCGCGCCCGGCGGTCACTTCGGCTGGCACAGCCACCCAGGCCCGAGCCTCGTGATCGTCAAGTCGGGAACGTCGACCTTCTACAGCGGCGACGATCCGACCTGCACGCCGCAGAGGCATGAGGCCGGGAGTGCCTACGTCGATCCCGGCGGGGGAGTCCACATCGCTCGCAACGAGAGCGCCACCGAAGACCTCGTCGTCATCGTGACGAGGATCATCCCGGCGGGCGCAGCGCCGCGAATCGACGAGCCGAGTCCTGGCAACTGCAATTTCTAGGACGGACGGAGCCGAACGGAGGGCGGACGGACGGATCCGCTCTCCGTTCGAGCATCCAGAACAGGGAGCGGCTACGGCTTGGCGGCGGCCTCCCACCCGTCGTACTCGCCACCGTGGCGAGCTGCGAGGTCTTCGAACCACGAGCGGAAGGCCGACACCGTCTCGGGGCCGAGCGTGCGGTTGCCGTCGGCCTTGACGCACCAGTCGACGATCGTCTCGCCCGGTGGCTCGACGGCCGTCTTCCACACGTCGCCGATCGCGTCTGCCGCCGCGCGCGCGTCCCGCTCGCTGGCGAAGTAGAGGAAGTGGATGACGTGTCGCGACCTCGAGAGATCGGCGCCACGGCCGGCGAGCTGCTTGAGCGCCAGCCGGTCGGCCTCCTGCGGGGTCCGGGGCTTCCCTCCGTAGCGGATCCGATCGAGGAACGGCATCGCCTACTAGATACTGCCGAGCGCGCGATCGAGGTCGCGCCAGAGGTTCTCGGGGTCCTCGAGCCCGACCGACAGGCGCAAGAGACCGGGTGGCACGCGTCCGCCCTCCCAGCGAGCCCGAGCCTCCATGCGAGAGGTGACGCCCCCGAGGCTCGTCCGATTCTCGATGAGCTGCGTCGCGGTCTCTACACGGCGCGCGGCGTCGGCATCGGCGACGTCGAAGGAGAGAAGCCCTCCGAAGCCGGGGTACCGCACCGTTGCGACGGCGGGGTGATCACGTAGACGCTCGACGAGCGCCCGTGCGCTCTCGGTCTGTCTCGCGACGCGCACTTCGAGCGTCTGCAGCCCGCGGAGGAGGAGCCATGCCGTGTCGGCCGCCGGCACGGCACCGGTCCGCGTGCGGAACTCGAGGAGGCGAGCGGCGTCGGCCG
>JBGSXQ010000111.1:0-3896 GCA_041751315.1 Gaiellaceae bacterium
GTGGCGCGATCCGCGACGTGGGCAAGGCGCTCGGGCTGCCGTTCGCCGAGCTCGAGCGCCTTGCGAGAACCTCGGACGGCTGGAACGCAAAGCGCGTGGGTGAGGAGGTGGCGCGGCTCCCCGACGGCGAGCGCAAGCTCCAGTCGAAGCGCTGGCGCGCCTTCGCCTGGCTTACCGGTGAGATCGCCGGCCTTCCGCGCCACGTCTCGCAGCACCCGGGCGGGATGATCGTCTCGACGCGGCCGCTCGTCGAGCTCGTCCCGGTTCAGCCGGCCGCCATGGCCGGCCGCCAGCTCTGCCAGTGGGACAAGGACTCGTGCTCGGACGCCGGCTTCCTCAAGATCGACCTCCTCGGCCTCGGGATGCTGTCGGCGGTCGAGGACTGCGTCGAGCAGATCGCGCACACGCACGACGACGTCATCGACCTCTCGCGCATCCCGTTCGACGATCCGGCGGTGTACGACGACATCCAGCGGGCGGACACGATCGGCACCTTCCAGATCGAGAGCCGCGCGCAGATGCAGAGCCTCCTGCGCACGAAGCCCGCGAACCTCGACGACATCACGATCCAGGTCGCGCTCGTGCGTCCCGGGCCGATCCAGGGGAAGGCCGTCCACCCGTACATCGACGCGCGCCAGCGGCTGCGAAAGGACACCTCGTACGTCTTCCCGGTCGACCACGAGCTCCTGCGCGAGCCGCTGCGCTCGACCTTCGGTGTCGTCGTCTTCCAGGATCAGGTGCTCGAGGTCGCGATCGCGCTCGCAGGCTTCACCGTGGGAGAGGCGGAAGGCTTGCGGCGGGCGATGAGCCGGAAGCGCAGCCACGACGCGCTCGAGGCGTATCGCGGGCAGTTCATCGAGGGTGCGGCGGCGAAGGGCGTCGAGACGGCAACGGCCGACAGGGTCTTCGACAAGCTCGTCGGCTTCTCGGGCTTCGGATTCCCGAAAGCGCACGCTGCGGCATTCGGCCTCCTCGCCTACCAGTCGACGTGGCTGCGCCACTACTACCCGGCAGAGTTCCTGTGCGCGCTCCTGAATGCGCAGCCAATGGGCTTCTACCCGCCCGCCACGCTCGTCGGCGACGCGCAGCGCCACGGAGTCGACGTCCTTCCGATCGACATCAACCTGAGCCAGGCGAGGTGCGTGGTCGAGCCTTGTGACACTGTGTCACAAGGCCTTTCGCGCGTTCGCGTCGGGCTCAACTACATCTCCTCGATTGGGCTAGACGACGCCGAAGCCCTCGTCGCCGAGCGCCGCGCGAGCGGGCCATACCGGGACATCGCGGATCTCGCGCGCCGCTCGAAGCTCTCGTACGACGGCCTGGAGGCGCTCGTCAAAGGTGGCGCCTGCGACGGCTTCTGGAAACCGCGCCGCGACCTCCTCTGGGAGCTTGGCCTCGTCTTCCGCGCGCAGTCGGTCCCGGGGTCCGAGGGCGAGATGAAGCAGCTGCCGCTCGAGCTCGAGCCCACGGCCGAGACACCGCCGCTCCGCGACCTCACGCACTGGGAGCGGATGCTCGCGGACTACCGCCACACGAACATGTCGATCGACACGCACCCGCTCACGCTGCTCCGCCCGCATCTTCCCGCGGGAACTCTCTCGAGCGAGGAGCTCCACGCCGAGCGCCACGGCAGGCAGGTCGCTTTCGCAGGGATGACGGTTGCGCGGCAGCGCCCGTCGACCGCGAAGGGCGTCGTGTTCATGCTCCTCGAGGACGAGCATGGGCAGGTGAACCTCATCGTCCCGTCTGCGATCTACGACCGGCACCGCGCAATCGTGCGCGCCGAGCCGCTCATCCTCGCCCGCGGCCGCTACGAGCGGGTGGGGGAGAACCGCAACGTCCTCGTCTCCTCGCTCGAGTCCCTCGGCCCGCTTGCGCGGCTGGTCGCGAAGGACGACACAGTGTGGGAATCGCTCCCTCGTCCGCATTCCTTCGGTCACAGATAGGCGCTCTATGCTCGCAGCGTGACGGACGTGCGCTTTGCCCGCAGCGTTGGCGTCGACATCGCCTACCGCGTCGTCGGCGACGGACCGATCGATCTCGTTTACGTTCAGGGAGCGGTCACGCACCTCGAGGTGTACTGGGAGCTACCGCAGTTCCGCCGCTACTGCGAGCGGCTGGCCGAGTTCACGCGGTTGATCCTGTTCGACAAGCGGGGGATGGGCATGTCCGATCGCGTGCCCGGAGCTACCACCCTCGAGGAGCGCATGGACGACATCAGAGCCATCATGGACGCGATCGGAAGCGAGCGAGCGGCGGTGATGGGCGGATCAGAGGGCGGCCCCCTCGCGATGCTCTTCGCAGCTGCGCATCCGGAGCGCACGGTGGCTCTCATCCTTCACGGAGCCGAGGTCCGGGAGCGAAGCGACGAAGATTGGCCGTGGGGCGAGAGTACGGACGAAGCGTTCGAGGCAGCGATGGCATCGCTTCCGGAACGATGGGGCGACGGCAGGGGCATGGACTTCATCGTCCCGAGCGTCGCGGGCCAGGAGTGGGCCCGGGCTTGGCGTGGCCGCGTCCAGACGTATGGCTGCACTCCCGGCGCGGCGGAGGCCTTCATGCGGATGGCGTTCGAAATCGACGTACGCCACGTTGCGCCGACGATCAGCGTGCCGACGCTGATCATCCACGCCGTCGGCGACCAGGTCTGCCATGTCGAGAACGCGCGCTTCCTCGCCCGCACGATTCCGGGAGCACGGTATGTCGAGCTGCCCGGTGCCGATCACGCCCCCTGGTTCGACCCGGACGAGACGGTCGCCGAGATCCAGGAGCTGCTTACCGGGAGGCGCGAGACGAGCACGCCGGACAGGGCGCTCGCGACGGTGCTCTTCACCGACCTCGTCCGCTCGACCGAGCTTGCCGCGGAGCTCGGAGACCGCCGCTGGCGCGACCTCATCGAGCACCACCACGCGACGGTTCGGCGCGAGCTCGTCCGCTTCGACGGGCGGGAGGTCGACACTGCCGGCGACGGCTTCTTCGCCACCTTCGACGGCCCCGCGCGTGCGATCAGGTGCGCTCAGGCTGTCGTGGAGTCGGTACGGGCACTCGGCCTCCAGGTTCGAGCCGGGCTGCACACAGGCGAGGTCGAGCTCGCGGACGGCAAGGTCGCAGGGATCGCAGTCAACATCGGTGCGCGCGTGTCGGCGCACGCAGCTGCTGGCGAGGTGCTCGTGTCGGGAACGGTCAAGGATCTCGTCGCCGGGTCGGGCCTCGAGTTCGACGAACGCGGCCAGGTCGCCCTCAAGGGAATCCCGGGCGAGTGGCGGCTCTTCGCCGTGCGGGGCTAGCCGATCGTCCGACGCGGTCTCCAGCGTGGCGAAGCCGCCGACCGAGCCCTTCGCGCGCTTCTCGAACCTGAACACGAGAATCGCCTGCTGTCGGACTCACGTCGGCTCTCGAGCGTCCTCGGGGAAGCGCTGTCGGCTTGGGCGCGTGCCGAACGAGCGTCGGGGAGCACAAGAGCGCGTGCGGCCGTCACGCGTCCTCTTCGAGGAGGGTCGCAAGCCTGCCGAAGCGCTTACGCGCGGCCTTGTCGAACGCCGCGCGGTACTCGTCTGCGGCGCCGTGGTGGAGGCTCCCCGCGTACGTCTCCCGGATATCGAGGAGGGCGTCGCCGATCGCGTCGACGACGAGCTGGTAGTCGCCATAGAGCTCCTCGGTCTCGCCCGCGCCGGCGCGCGCCCACGCTGCGTCTGCCTCCGACGCCTCTTCGAGGAGGCCGGACTCCGCCTCGAAGAGAGCGAGCTGCCGCTCCACGAGGTCGTGAAAGCGGGCCCGGCGGAAGATCACACGAGCTCCCGGTAGAGCTGGAGATGGTCAGCCGCGGCCGCATCCCAGGTCAGCTCGTCGCGCGCCCGCTCAGCACCGGCCCGAGCTGCGGCTAGAGCGGCCGAGTC
>JBGSXQ010000112.1:0-1628 GCA_041751315.1 Gaiellaceae bacterium
CGGCGCGGAGGTGGGGGAGTGCGACTTGCTGCTCTCGTATCGGTACGGCATGCCTTGCTACTACCTCGTCGCGCCGGCGGAAGCATCGTCGAACCTCGCGCGCTACGACGGCGTTTGCTACGGCCAGCGCGTCGAGGGCCCGTCGTTCGGCGACATGGTCGACCGTACGCGCGACGAGGGCTTCGGCCCGGAGCCCAAGCGTCGCATCATGCTCGGGACGTATGCGCTCGCCGCCGGCTACTACGACGCGTTCTACGGACAGGCGCAGAAGGTACGGACGCTTCTCATTCGCGAGCATCGCGCGGCGCTGGAGGGCTTCGACGCGATCGTGACGCCCACCTCGCCGACCGTCGCGTTCCCGATCGGAGACAAGGCGGCCGACCCGCTCGCGATGTACGCGTGCGATCTGCTGACGATCCCGTCGTGCCTCGCCGGCCTGCCGGGGCTCTCGATCCCATGCGGCCTCTCCGAGGGGTTGCCGGTGGGATTGCAGCTCATCGGGCGTCAGTTCGGCGAGAACAGCCTCTTCCGGATCGGGCATGCGCTCGAGCAGGCGCTCGGGTTCGAGACCGTGCCTGCCCGCTGGCGCGTGGGGTCAGACCCCACGGGTCTGACCCCAGGGGTCGCGGCATGACCTGGGAGACGGTGATCGGCCTCGAGATCCACGTCCAGCTGAAGACGCGGACGAAGATGTTCTGCCGCTGCCCGGTCGGCTTTGGCGCGGGAGAGAACACACAGACCTGCCCGGTCTGCCTCGGCTTTCCGGGTGCGCTGCCGGTCATGAATCGGCGCGCGATCGAGTGGACGATCAAGCTCGGCCTCGCGCTCGGCTGCGAGATCACCGAGCACGCGGTCTTCGCACGCAAGAACTACTTCTACCCGGATCTCCCCAAGGGCTATCAGATCTCTCAGTACGATCTACCATCGTGCATTAACGGTACGATGATACTGCCAACTGCGGATGGCAACCGTGTGATCGGAATTGTGCGTGCGCATCTCGAAGAGGACGCGGCCAAGACCGTGCACGTCGGCGGTCGATCGGGCCGGATCGGCGGTGCCGATCTCTCGCTCGTCGACTACAACCGCGGAGGCACGCCGCTCGTCGAGATCGTCACGGCGCCAGACGTTCGCTCGGCCGATGAGGCAAAGCGCTTCCTCCAGCTCCTGCGTCAGACGATCGTGGAGCTCGGTATCTCCGACGCCGAGATGGAGAAGGGGACGTTGCGCGTCGACGCGAATGTCTCCGTGCGACCGGCTGGCTCGGACGAGCTGCGGACACGCACGGAGATCAAGAACATGAACTCCTTCAACTTCGTCGCGCGCGGGATCGAGGCGGAGGTCGAGCGGCAGATCGGTGTCTGGGAGTCCGGCGGCGAGGTCGAGCAGCAGACGTACGACTTCGACGCGGCGACGGGAACGCTCACCGCGCGCCGCTCGAAGGAGGAGGCCGACGACTACCGCTACTTCCCCGAGCCCGACCTCGTGCCCGTGGAGCCATCCGGGGCGCTCGTGGAGCGGCTGCGGGCCGAGCTTCCCGAGCTTCCCGCCGCTCGCATTCGCCGCCTGGAGGCAGAGCTCGACCTCGACCGCGCCACGGTGCTCGTCACCGGCGGGCTCGACCGCCTCTA
>JBGSXQ010000113.1:0-11015 GCA_041751315.1 Gaiellaceae bacterium
CGTGGGAGCGGTAGCGGCGCCCGCGTTCCCCATTGAGACGGCGTCGCGCCGGCGGTGGCGACGGCCGCACTGGAGAGGAGCACGGCGGCGACGGCGCAGCGCATCGTCAAGCGGGCTCGACCTCGAGCATCAGACCGCGCACAGCGCGGACGACGATCTCCGTCCCCACGTCGCAACCACCGTCACAGCGTGCATTCCAGATCTCGCCGTTGATCCGCACCTGCCCGTCGGGCCACAGATCGCCGGCGGCGACGCCCTTCTTGCCGACGAGCGCCTCGACGCCGACGGCGGCCTTCCGGCGCTTCGACCACCAGATGAACGTCGCCGTCTCGGCGATCTCGAGCATCGCTCCCATGGCAACAGCGACGAGCCCCCATGGCGAGGGCAGCACGAAGAGCGCCAGCAGAAGCCCGATGAGGAAGAGCACCCAGCGAGGGTACTGCGTCGCGTCCGGCTACGACTCGTCGGCTTCGGGCTCTTCGGTGCGACGCGCGCGAGACAGCGCGAACGGTGTCGCCGCGGGCTCGTGATCGACGAGCTCGAGGTAGACCATCTCCGCCGCATCGCCCTGTCGCGGGCCGATCCGCACGATGCGCGTGTAGCCGCCGGGCCGATCGGCGAAGCGCGGGGCGACGTCTGCGAACAGCTGGTGCACGACGTTGTTCGAGCGAAGCGCGGCGAGCGCCTGCCGTCTGGCATGGAGGTCGCCGCGCTTGCCCAGAGTGATCATCTTCTCGGCGAACGGCTTGACCGCCTTCGCCTTGGCCTCGGTGGTCTCGATTCGGCCGTGCTGGATCAGGGCGCCCGCGAGATTCGAGTAGAGCGCCTTGCGATGGGCGGAATCCCGCCCCAGCTTCTTGCCGGATCGCTGGTGCCTCATGGCGCCTAGACCAGATCCTCGCCCTTGAGCGTGAGGCCGTGCGCGCCGAGCGCGGAGCGGACCTCCTCGATCGACTTGCGACCGAAGTTGGGGATCGCGACGAGCTCGTTCTCCGACTTCGACGTGAGATCGCCGATCGTCTCGATGCCGACGCGCTTCAGGCAGTTGTACGATCGGACGCCGAGCTCGAGCTCCTCGATCGGGAAGTTCTCCATCCCGTGCATGACGGGAGCATCGGTCACCGTCTCGGGAGCAGCCTCGCCGAAGCCCTCCATCGCCTCGAGGTCCGTGAAGATCGCGAGCTGGCGGATGAGGATCTCGGCCGCCTGGCCGATCGCGTCGCGCGGGTCGAGCGAGCCGTCCGTCGTGATGTCGAGGACGAGCTTGTCGTAGTCGGTGCGCTGACCGACGCGCGCCGCCTCGACTTCGTACGCCACGCGCCGCACTGGAGAGAAGATCGAGTCGATCGGAATGACGCCGATCGTGGTCTCCGGCCCGCGGTTGAGCTCCGCCGGGACGTACCCGCGCCCGCGACCCACCGTGAGCGTGATCTCGAGCTTGCCCTTGTCGGAGACGTGAGCGATCTCGAGGTCGGGGTTCAGGATCTCGAGGTCGGCCGGCGCCTCGATGTCGGCGGCCGTCACGACGCCCGGGCCCTTCTTCGCGATGTACACCTCGATCTCGGGCGACGCGCCGTGCAGGAGGACGATGAGGCTCTTGAGGTTGAGGATGATGTCCGTCACGTCCTCGCGAACGCCCGGCAGCGTCGTGAACTCGTGCGCGACGCCCTCGATCTTCACAGCGGTGACCGCCGCGCCCTCGAGCGAGGACAACAGCACACGGCGAAGCGAGTTGCCGAACGTATGACCGAAGCCGCGGTCGAGCGGCTCGATCGCGAAGACGCCGCGATGGGAGTCGGCGTCCTCGTGAACGATCTTCGGAACCTGGAAGTCCATCAGGCTGGTTCGTGTGGCCAAGGTGGATCCTTTCGTGTCTTCGTAGGCGCGAGGGATGTCCCGCACCCACAGCGCGGTTATTTCGAGTAAAGCTCCACGATCAACGACTCCTGCACCGGCGCGTCGATCTCCTCGCGCTCCGGCCACTTCAGCACCGTCCCCTGTAGGCCCTCGTGGTCGGCCTGGAGCCAGGGGGCGACGGACGCCGTCAGATCGGTCGCATCCCGGACGAGCTGCTCGACGGGGCTCCCCTGGCGGAGAGCGACCACGTCACCGGGTCGAACGCCGAAGCTCGGGATGTTCACACGCCGGCCGTTGACCTGGAAGTGGCCGTGGCGCACGAGCTGGCGTGCCTGGGCGCGGGAGCCTGCAAAGCCGAGGCGATAGACGACGTTGTCGAGCCGGGTCTCGAGCATCCGGAGAAGGTTCTCGCCCGGAGCGCCGAGACCGCGAGTCGCCTTCTCGTACGTCGAGCGAAACTGCTTCTCGAGGAGCCCGTAGTAACGGCGCGCCTTCTGCTTCTCACGGAGCTGCAGGAGGTACTGGCTCTGCTTGATGCGCCCACGGCCGTGCTCACCCGGCGGATAGCTGCGGCGTTCCACTGCGCACTTCTCCGTGAGGCAGCGCTCGCCCTTGAGGAAGAGCTTGACGCCCTCGCGGCGGCAGATCCGGCACTTGGGACCGAGATCGCGCGCCATTACTTAAACGCGCCTCCGCTTGCGCTGACGCACGCCGTTGTGGGCCTGCGGGGTCACGTCCTTCACGCCGAGGATCTCGAGGCCGGCGGCCTGGAGCGAGCGGATCGCCGTCTCACGGCCCGAGCCCGGGCCCTTCACGAAGACCTCGACCTTCTGCAGGCCGTGCTCCATGCCCTTGCGCGCGGCGTTGTCGGCGGTCACCTGCGCGGCGAACGGCGTCGACTTGCGCGAGCCCTTGAACCCCGCAGAGCCGGCCGACTCCCACACGATGACGTTCCCCTCGGCGTCGGTGAGCGTGACGATCGTGTTGTTGAACGACGTCTTGATGTGCGCCTGCCCGATGGCGATGTTCTTACGGACCTTGCGACGTGTGCGGCCGCGGGCCGCGGCTTTGCGCGGAGGAGCCATCGCTTACGTGGCCTTCTTGCCGCGACCGACGGTCTTCTTCGGGCCCTTGCGCGTCCGCCCGTTCGTCTTCGTGCGCTGGCCATGAACCGGAAGCCCACGGCGATGGCGGACGCCGCGGTACGCGCCAATCTCTGTGAGACGCTTGATCGCCTGGCCACGGTCGCGCCGGAGGTCACCTTCCACCTCGAGCTCCGAGTCGATGTAGTTGCGAAGCTTCGTCACCTCGTCGTCGGTGAGGTCGCGAACCTTCTCGTTCGGATCGAGCTCGAGCGCCGTGCAGATGCGCTGCGCCGTCGACTGGCCGATCCCGTAGATGTACGTGAGGCCGATCTCGAGTCGCTTCTGCGTGGGGAGATTGACTCCCGAGATACGTGCCATGTGGCTTCTAGCCCTGCCTTTGCTTGTGCCGTGGGTTGGAACAGATCACGATCGTGCGCCCGTGGCGCTTGATCACGCGGCAGCGCTCGCACATGGGCTTGACGGATGGGCGTACTTTCATCTGAGTCCTTACTTCGTCCGGAAGGTGATTCGGCCGCGTGTGAGGTCGTAGGGAGAGAGCTCGACCGTCACACGGTCGCCCGGGAGGATGCGGATGTAGTGCTTTCGCATCTTTCCCGAGATGCGAGCGAGGACGCTGTGACCGTTGTCGAGCTGCACCCTGAACATCGTGCTTGGGAGCGCTTCGACCACCTCGCCCTCGATCTCGATCTTCTCTTCCCTGGTTCCCACTTTCGCGCGCGGATAGACCTTTCGTTGGATTGGAACAGCGTCGGTGCCAGACCTTCAGTCTGGCTCTGACTCCGTTTCTCGCGGCGCAACGGAACGCCCGCACCGCGGCGGGACATCGTAGCAGACGCCTGCTTTCTTAGACCTGCACTCCTCCCGGCACGCCGACGCGGGGCGTGAGGATCCTGGGGCCGTCGGCGGTGATGGCCACGGTGTGCTCGAAGTGAGCCGACATCGAGCCGTCCTGCGTCCGGATCGTCCAGCCGTCGTCCATCACGAGCACGTCCGAGGAGCCAGCCGTGATCATCGGCTCGATCGCGATCGTCATCCCCTCCGACAGCCGAGGCCCACGACCGGGCTCGCCGAAGTTCGGGATGTGGGGATCCTCGTGGTAGTGGCGTCCGACGCCGTGCCCGACGAGGCTCCGGATCACAGAGAAGCCGGCGCTTTCCACGACCACCTGGATCGCGTGCGAGACATCGCCCACCCGGTTGTCGACGACCGCCTCCGCGATCCCCGCGACGAGCGCCTCCTGGGCGACGTCGAGGAGGCGCTGATCAGCCGGCTCGATCGCCCCCACGCCGAACGTGTACGCGCTGTCGGCGATGTAGCTGTCGAGCGTGACGCCGACGTCGATCGTGACGAGATCGCCGTCGCCGACCGCGTACGTGTCGGGGATGCCGTGGACGACGACGTCGTTGGGCGAGATGCAGATCGCCTTCGGAAATCCCTTGTAGCCCTCAGATGTCGGGATCCCGCCGTGCTCGCGGATGAACGCGCCGGCGGCGGCGTCGAGCTCCTCGGTCGTCACGCCCGGCCGGAGCAGCGAGCCGGTATGCGCGATCGTCTCGGCGACGAGAGCCCCGGCGGCAGCCATCTTCTCGATCTCGCGAGTGCTCTTGCGAATGATCACCCGCCCGACACCTTCGCGGGGTCTGACCCCACGGGGTCTGACCCCCGGGGCACCTCTCCCAGCGCGTCCTGGATCGAGGCGAAAACGGCGTCCATCGACTGCTCGCCGTCGACGGCGACTTCGATGCCCGCGATTCGATAGCGGTCGACCACCAGCTCGGTGAGCTCGTGGTACAGACGAAGCCGATTCGAGATGACCTCCGCGGTGTCGTCGGTGCGACCCTCCTCGACGGCGCGTACGTGAAGCCGCTCCGTCGCGACGTCGTCGGAGACCTCGAGCAGGATCACCGCATCGAGGGGCTTGCCGATCTCCTCGAGCATCGCGTCGAGCGCTTCGGCCTGCGCGACGGTGCGCGGGAAGCCGTCGAGCACGAAGGCGTCCTCGACGGCGAGGCGCTCACGGATGAGCTCGATCATGAGATCGTCCGGCACGAGGTCGCCGCGCGCGAGGATGGGCTTCACGCGGGCGCCGAGCTCCGAGCCGTCGGAGACGGCTGCGCGCAGGATGTCGCCCGTAGCCACATGGGGAGCGTCATACGCCGCGGCGATCTTCTTCGCCTGGGTTCCCTTGCCCGAGCCCTGAGGGCCGAGAATCAGAATCCGCATGTCCGTGGTCGCCGCGGGGGAGGCAGCGCCCCTACTTGAGGAAGCCCTCGTAGGAGCGCGCCATCATCTGCGACTCCATCTGGCGCATGGTGTCGAGCGCGACGCCGACGGCAATCAGCACCGAGGTGCCTCCGAGCGCGCCGGCACTTGCCTGCGAGAAGCCGCCGTATGCGATGAAGAGGCTCGGGAGAGTGGCCACGAGCGCGAGGAAGAGCGACCCGGGGAGGGTCAGCCGGGAGAGCACGCGGTCGAGGTACTGAGCCGTGGGCGGCCCCGGTCTGATGCCCGGGATGTACCCGCCGTACTTGCGCAGGTTGTCCGCCTGGTCGACCGGGTTGAACTGCACCGCCGTGTAGAAGTACGTGAAGACGACGATCAGGAAGCCCTGGAAGACCATGTAGAGCCAGTTGTTGGGCTGGAAGTACTCGTTGACGAGCTCACGCGTTGCCGGGAAGTACTGCGCCATCGTCGGTGGGAACGCGAGGATCGCCGCCGCGAAGATGATCGGGATGACGCCGGCCATGTTGACGCGCAGCGGCAGGTATGTCGACCCGCCAGCCGTCATCTTCCGGCCGACCATGCGCTTGGCGTACTGGATCGGGATGCGGCGCTGCCCCTCCTGCACGAAGACGACGGCGGCGCAGATCCCGACCGCGATCAACGGGAAGAAGAGCTTCTCCATCGGCCCGCCGTTCCACCAGGCTGCGATCCCGATCGGCGCAGCGACGAGAATGGAGGCGAAGATCAGGATCGAGATGCCGTTGCCGACACCGCGCTTCGTGATGAGCTCGCCGATCCACATGAGGAGCACGCATCCGGCGGTCAGCGAGACGATGATGAGAACCAGCTCTCCCGAGCCCGCGTCGAGGGCGCCTTGGCTGCGGAAGAGAAACGCATAGCCTGTCGCCTGCGCGGCCGAGAGGGCTACCGTGAGGTACCGCGTGTACTGCGTGATCTTCGCGTATCCGGCCTCGCCTTCGCGTTGAAGCTCACCGAGCCTCGGGATGACGACGGTCATCAGCTGGACGATGATCGACGCCGTGACGTACGGCATGATCCCGAGCGCGAACAGGGAGAACTGCGACAGCGCGCCTCCCGAGAACAGGTTGAGCAGGCCGAGGATCGTGCCGCCTTCGCCCGAGAAGAACTCCTCGATCGTCTCCGAGTCGACGCCCGGCGCGGGAATCCACGAGCCGAGGCGATAGATGGCGAGCATGGCCGCCGTGAAGAGCACTCGGCGACGAAGCTCCGGGACCCGCCACGCGTTCGCGAGCCAGGAGAACATTGCTTATGCGCAAGCCTGAAATCCGCGAGCGCGGATTCCAGGCGCGAAGACCCCTGAAGGCGTCCGCTTCGCGGCCGCTGTGCCGGCGGTGGTCACGACTCGTTCTTCGATTCGGAGGGCTCGGCGTGCTGCGCAAGCCTGAAATCCGCGAGTGCGGATTCCAGGCGCGAAGACCCCTGAAGGCGTCCGCTTCGCGGCCGCTGTGCCGGCGGTGGTCACGACTCGTTCTTCGATTCGGAGGGCTCGGCCTCGGCGTCCTGAGGCTCGGCGTCCTCGACGACCTCGGCTTCCGGCTCATCGGCTTCTACGACAGGCGCGGCAGCCTTGTGCTTCTTCCGCTTGCGCTGGACGGGCTCGCGAAGGCGCGTGACACTGCCTCCCGCGGCCTCGATCTTCTCCACCGCGGACTTCGAGAACGAGTGCGCCGTCACGGAGAGCTTCTTCGTGAGTTCGCCCTGGCCGAGCACCTTGACGTCGACCGACAGCTTCGAGATGAGCCCCGCGGCCTTCAGCGCCTCGAGCGTCACCTCCGCGCCGGACTCGAAGCGCTCCTCGAGCGCGGCCACGTTCACGGGCTGGTTGTAGGTGCGGAACGGCCCGATCGGCATCGCGTCCGCGGAGGTGTTTCCGCGGAGCTTCCCGACACGCATGTCGATCGGCATCTGGCCGCCCTCGAATCCCGCGGGCATCTTGTTGGAGCCGGAACGAGACTTCTGGCCCTTGATGCCGCGGCCGGAGTAGCGACCCTTGCCGGACCCCAGGCCGCGACCGACACGCTTGCGGGCCTTGCGCGGCTGCGCCGGCTTCAGGTTCGAGAGGTTCAGCTCGTCGCTCACGGTGTCAGCGCCCCTCGACGTTCACGAGATGGCGGATCTGCCGTAGCTGCCCTTGGAGCTGAGGCGAGTCGGAGTGCTCGGCGCTGCGGCCGATCTTCCCGAGGCCGAGCGCGCGCAGAGTGCCGAGGTGACGATCGGACTGGCCGATGCCGCTGCGGACCTGCGTGATCTTCAGTTGGCTCACAGCTCGGTCTCCTCGGCCGGTGAGGCGGTGGTCTCTTCGACCTCCGGCGCTTGCTCGACGACGACCTCGGGCTCCTTCCTCTTCGCGGACACGGGAAGGACTTCCCTGACCGTCTTGCCGCGCATCGCTGCGACGTCCTCGGGGCGCACGAGACGCTTCAGGCCGTCGACCGTCGCGCGCGTCATGTTGATCGGCGTGGTCGTACCGAGACTCTTCGAGAGGACGTCGCGGATCCCCGCGAGCTCGAGGACGGCACGGGTGCCGCCACCGGCGATGACGCCGGTTCCCTCGCTGGCCGGACGTAGCACGACGCGGGCAGCATCGAACCGGCCGACGATCTCGTGCGTAATCGTCTGTCCGTGCTTCGGAACCGTGAAGAGATTCTTGCGAGCATCCTCGACTGCCTTCGAGATCGCCAGCGGCACCTCGCGCGCCTTCCCGTAGCCGAGACCCACGCGATCGATCTCGTCACCGATGACGACGAGGGCCGTGAACGAGAACCGCCGGCCGCCCTTCACGACCTTCGCGACGCGGTTGATCTCGATGACTCGCTCCTTGAGCTCGCGAGACTCGCTTCCCTGGGACATGCTCAAAACGTGAGTCCTCCTTCGCGGGCGCCCTGGGCGAGCGCCTTCACGCGTCCGTGGTACAGGTATCCGGCACGATCGAACACGCAGCTCTCGATGCCGGCCTTCTTCGCGGCTTCGGCGAGTGCCTTGCCGACCGCGTTTGCCTGCTCGGTCTTCGAACCACTCGCAGCCACGCCCTTCCAGCTCGCAGCGGCGAGCGTGCGCCCGGTCTCGTCGTCGATCAGCTGTGCGCTGATGCCGCGATTCGAGCGGAACACCGCAAGGCGAGGACGCTCGGCGGTGCCGGCGACCTTGCCACGGACACGGCGGTGGCGGCGCATGCGCGCCTCGCGCTTGCTCAGTGTGCTCATCGACCGGTCTCCGGTCGGTGAGCGGGGAGGGGTGTGGGGAACCGGGCGGTTCTCCACGTTCTCGAAAAGAAGGGGGGGCACGCGGGGGAAACATGGTTGCCCCCGCGACCGCGAACCGAAGGTGAGTCGGTGGTCATGCGCGCTTCCCGACCTTCCTGCGCACCTGCTCGTCGACGTAGCGAATGCCCTTGCCCTTGTACGGCTCGGGCGGGCGAACCTTGCGGATCTCAGCCGCGGTCTGTCCGACCATCTGCTTGTCGATGCCTTTGACGATGATCTGCGTCGGCTGAGGCACGTCGAACTCGATGCCCTTGCGAGGCTTGATCGTGACCGCATGCGAGTAGCCGACGGCGAGCTCGAGATCCGTGCCTTTGAGCTGCGCGCGGTACCCGACCCCCTGGATCTCGAGGTGCTTCTCGAAGCCCTTCGTCACGCCCTCGACCATGTTCGCGATGAGCGTGCGCGTGAGGCCGTGGAGCGCTCGATCCTGGCCACGATCGGTCGGCCGGGTCACGGTGATCTCCGTCTCCGACTTCTCGATCTGCATCCGAGCCGGCACGACCTGCGTCAACTCGCCCAGGGGCCCGTTCACCTGGACGCGGCCAGGCGCGAGTGCCACCAGGACGCCGGCGGGAAGGTCGATGGGTCTGCGGCCGATTCGCGACATCGCTACCAGACGAACGCCAGCACCTCGCCGCCGACGCCGCGCTCCGCGGCCTGGCGGTTGGTGATGATCCCGACGGAGGTGGACATGATCGCGGTGCCGAGCCCGCCGAGGACGCGCGGGAGTCGGTCCTTCCTGGCGTACACGCGGCGTCCTGGCTTGGAGACGCGCTTGAGGTCGGTGATGACGCGGCGCCGGTCGCGGGCGAACTTCAGCTCGACGACCAGCATCTTGTACGGAAGCGGCTGGCCCTTGTCGTCCGCGGCCTCGATGACGCGGAAATCCTTGATGTATCCCTCGTCGCGAAGGATGCGTGCGATCTCCTCCTTCATCTTCGAGGTCGGCATCGACGCGGAGTCGTGGAGCGCCCTGTTGGCGTTACGAATCCTGGTCAGCATGTCCGCAATCGGATCGGTGAGCACTTCGGAACCTCCTACCAGCTCGACTTCGTCATTCCCGGAACGGCGCCCTGGTGCGCGAGCTCGCGCAGGCAGATCCGGCAGACGCCGAACTTGCGATAGACCGCACGCGGGCGACCACAGCGGTTGCAGCGCGAGTAGGCGCGCACCGCGTACTTCGCCTTCCGCTGCTGCTTGACGACGAGAGACTTCTTGGCCATCTACTAACCCTGTTCCCTTCTGGAGGCGGCGAACGGGAGACCGAGGGCACCGAGCAGCGCGCGGCCGTCCTCGTCGGTCTTCGCCGATGTCGTGATTGCGATGTCGAGGCCGCGGATCGCCGGGACCTTGTCGTAGTCGATCTCCGGGAAGATGATCTGCTCGCGAATACCGATCGAGTAGTTGCCGCGGCCGTCGAACGAGCCGGGATCGAGCCCGCGAAAGTCGCGGATGCGCGGCAGCGCGATCGATGCGAGCCGGTCGAGAAACTCGTACATGCTGGCGCCGCGCAGCGTCACGCGCGCTCCGACCGGCATCCCCTCACGGAGCTTGAAGCTCGCGATTGACTTCGTCGCACGACGAACCTGCGCGCGCTGGCCGGCGATCGTCGTGAGCTCGTCGATCGCAGCATCGAGCGCCTTCGCATCCGTCTTCGCCTCGCCGACGCCCATGTTCAGCGTCACCTTCGTGACGCGCGGGACGTCCATGACGGTCGAGACGGCGAGATCGGCCTGAAGCTGCGGGCGGATCTCGTCCTCGTAGCGCTGCTTGAGGCGGGGCACGTAGGTCTCCGTGGCGGGCGCAGTGGTCACTTGTCGAGCTCCTCGCCGCAGCCCTCGCGCTTGCAGACGCGGACGAAGATCGTGCCGCCCTTCGCCTCCTTCGCGGTCATCCCAACCCGAGTCGGGTTGCCGCAGACGGGGCAGACGACCATGACGTTCGATACCGGGATCGGCGCAGGCTTCTCGAGGATGCCGCCGGGCACGATCTGCGCCCCGCCCATGCGGGAGGAGTCGCGGATCGGGCGCGGCTTGGTGTGCCGCTTCGCGACGTTGAGGTTCTCGACGATGACCCGGCGCTCGGATGGGCGTGCCTCGATGACCCGGCCTCGCTTGCCGCGATCCTTGCCGGTGAGGATCTGCACCGTATCGCCCTTCTTCACCTTCATCTTCGTAGCCATCTAGAGAACCTCCGGCGCGAGAGAGACGATCTTCATGAAGTTCTTCTCGCGAAGCTCCCGCGCGACCGGGCCGAAGATGCGCGTGCCGCGCGGGGCGTTCTGGGCGTCGATGATCACGGCCGCGTTCTCGTCGAAGGCGATGTAGGTGCCATCGGGTCGGCCATAGGCCTTCCGGGTGCGAACGACGACCGCCTGGACGACCTCGCCCTTCTTGACGGTCCCGCGCGGGTTCGCCTGCTTGACGGTGGCGGTGATCACGTCACCCACGCTGGCGTAGCGACGGCGCGAGCCGCCCTTGACGCGAATGCAGAGGATTTCGCGCGCACCAGTGTTGTCGGCGAC
>JBGSXQ010000114.1:0-13876 GCA_041751315.1 Gaiellaceae bacterium
TCCTGGCTCAACCGCTTCCGCCGTATCCTCACCCGCTGGGAGAAACGCGCCGACACCTACCTCGCGATGCTCCACCTCGCCTGCGGCCTGATCACATGGCGCGCCGCCGACTGGGGGCGCCTACCGCAATAGGCTCTAAGCCGCGGCCGGCGTCCCAACCGGGTTGCCAGCTAGCTTTCGGATGAGGCGAGGCGACGCGTGTTGGGCGGCGGCTTGTAGGTTCAAGGCGGCCCGAGCCGGGTAGCCCCTTTTCATGGAGACGGCAGGCAAGGTTCTTCTCATGAGCGCGGTCGTCCTCGCGATTGTCGGGCTTGGCGCGCTCGGCCTCGCAAGGCTCGGCGTCGATCGCGTCCCTGGGACGCTCTCGTGGAGATCCGGCCACCTGACGGTATTCGCGCCGATTGGACTTATGCTCCTCGTCTCGATCGTCGGGACGATCGTGCTGAACGTCTTCCTTCGGCGATAACTGACCAGGAGCGAATGGTGGCCTAGTCCGCTCTAAGTTCGCTCGCCAGAGTGTTCCCAATTGCTAGGCGCAGTCCCAGCCGATCGTGCGTCATGCGAAGTTCCGCACGTCAGGCACGCACAGGGCCGCTTGTCGTACCCAGTTCACGAGTCCGACACGTCGGTGTCTTACGAGAAGTGGTTCTTGATACCTAACACAGGGTGTCATCGTGCGCAGGTTTCTCGATCGCCGCTAAACGGCAGCGACGACGCTGAAGACGACGGCGCCCCAGAAACACAGGCAACTCAAGAGAGCGACCAGCAAGCTCACGTTTGGTCGGATCGTGATGCCGGGTTTTTCGAATCGTGCGATATCGGAAAGCTCCATGAACGAAGTATCGACTTCACTACGGATCTCTCGTCCCCGACCGCGGCAGGCGATCCATCACAACGTTGGCCCGCAGAACCCCTTGACGTTGGCCCGTACCCGCGATTGGTGACTTCGAAACGATCGCCCTGCCGGTCACCGGCGCCGTGGAGCGCTGAGCGGCGGCTCGGATTCGACCCGCATCCTTTCCGGCGGGTTGACACTAATCTGATGTCGTCACGAAAGGTGTTTGGCTTCCGCCGCCGCACGGACCATGCGGACCACCCGGTCGACTTCGGCGTCGGTCAGCTGCGGATACAGCGGGAGGCTGACGACCTCCGCGCAAAGGCGTTCACTTTCATCAAGCGACGTCTTTCGCCCCAGCCGCGCGTATGCCCCGTGCGCGTGGACCGGCCGCGGGTAGTGGACGAAGGTCTCGATTCCGGCGGCCGCAAGCGTCGCGCGCACGGCGTCGCGGCGCGGAGACTGGATCACGTAGAGATGGTAGACGTGTGTCCGCTCAGAGGCTTCGATCGGGAGCGTCAAATCGGTATCGCCGAGCGCTGCGTCGTATCGCGCTGCAAGGCATCGACGCCTTGCGTTCCACGCATCGAGTCTTCGAAGGCGAACCGAGAGCACCGCCGCCTGTAGCTCGTCGAGCCTGCTATTCCGCCCGACTACTACCGAACCCTCAGGGGCGCGCTCCCCGTACGTACGGAGCAGGCGAACACGATCCGCGACGTCGTCATGTTTCGTAACCACAGCTCCAGCGTCGCCGAACGCCCCGAGATTCTTCGTAGGGTAGAAGCTGAACGCCGCTGCGTCCCCGAGGATCCCCGCATGGCGCCCACGGTACGTCGCCCCATGCGCGTGCGCGGCGTCCTCGACGACTTTGAGCCCGCGCAGGCGCGCGAGCGCCAGTACGGGCGACATGTCGGCACATTGCCCGTACAGGTGCACTGGGAGAATTGCACGCGTTCGCGGCGTGAGAACCCGCTCGATCGACGCGGGGGCGATCGTCCGCGTTTGAGGGTCCACATCGGCTAGCACGGGCACAGCACCGGCGGACTCGATTCCTGCGACAGTCGGAACGCACGTGTTCGCCGCGGTGACTACCTCATCGCCGACGGCGACTCCGACCGCCCCGAGCGCAAGTGCGATCGCATCCGTGCCGGATGCGACGCCGATTGCGTGCGCTGCGCCGCAGTACGAGGCGAATTCTTCCTCGAATCTACGAACTGCGCCCCCGAGCACAAAACGTGCGTCACTGACCACGCGTCCAAGCTCTGCATCGAGCTCACGCCGTTGCTCCTCGATGCCGCGCGCGAGCTCGAGAAACCGCACGGTCATCCTGTCGAACCCCAGTAGCGGTCACGACGACTACGGTAGAAGGCGAGCGAGCGCCTGAGCCCTTCCTCGATGTGTACGTGCGGTTCCCAGCCGAGTGTTCGACGAATCCTAGAATAGTCCGCGTAGTAGTCCCCTATGTCGATCGTCAGACGCTCCGGCGGGAAGGGAATGACGCGGTACGATCCGCCGCCGTTCACCTTGACGAGCAGGTCGGCCAACTGCAGTAGCGTGAGGGGGTCGCCGCCGCCGAGGTTGAACACCGCGCCATCGGTGGCCGGGCTCACGCACGCGCTGAGGAATGCCCGAACCGCGTCGTCGACGTACGTGAAGTCACGTCGTTGCGTGCCGTCGCCGTACACGAGAAATTCGTCACCGGCGACAACGGCGCGAAGCCAGGTTCCGAGAAACGTCTGACGTGCATCCTTGACCCTCATACGAGGGCCGTACGTGTTCGTCAGCCGGAGAACTGTGACTCTGAGGCCGTACACACGGCCGTAGACGATGTGGTACCACTCGCCCGCTGCTTTGTTGACCCCGTTGACATCGACGGGATCGATCGGATGTTCTTCGTCGACGGGGAGGTGCCGGGGCCGCCCATAGATCTGACGCGTACCGGCGAACACGATTTTCACATTTGGGTTCTCGAAGCGGCAAAGCTCCAAGATCGAGAGCTGGCTTGCGCAATTGATCTCGAGGTCCGTGAAAGGGTTTTCCATCGAATCGATGTGGCTCGTCTGACCGGCAAGGTTGAACAGAATGTCCTGGTCGCGGACGAGCATTCGAAGGCTGTGCTTATCGCGAACGTCTGAGATGTTCACCGTAACGCGGTCCTCGATTCCTTCGATGTTCGCGAGATTTCCTCCGTACTCGGGCACGAGCGAGTCGACGAGGACGATACGGCTCCCGGCGTCGACGAGCCAGCGGGCGATGTTCGAACCGATAAAGCCGAGGCCGCCCGTGATGAGGACGCGCTTTCCTTCGAAGTTCCGTCTGAGTGCTTCGTCCGTCACGTCAGTCGTCCTCCGCGCGGGACACCGTGGTTCGTAGCGGTTCACGCGAGGCGGCCACGAACTCGGCAGGCGCGCGGCTCCGGTCAGACGGTTGAGGATCGCAACCGGTCAATGGGTTGCGAACCGGCAGAGCGGCGCGCGCCCGATGCGTCGGTGACGTGCGTTCGAGTATCGCTCGCCGACGCCGGACTTCGGCCGTGTTGACATCCCCCACCCCTTCGTTACGCTTGTGGCAAGGGGAACCAATGCGGCCTTCGGTCGGTTGATGGGAGAACAAATTGCGGCGGAGCACACAATCGTACCTGAGTCGACCACCGTGCTCGTGTGGCCGGCGCCGCTCGGGGGCCTAATGTCGTCCGTCGACGTAGTCCCGCGTCGCGACGAGCTACGGCCGTCAACGGTTCCTGAAGAGTTCGACCGTCGGACGCGAAAACGCGGGTGGCTTGTCCGGCGCGCGCTCGTCGTCGCGGACGTCGTCGGCTTCATCTTCGCGTTCATCTTGACCCAACTCGCGTTTCCCGGCGCCGTCCCGGAGGCGCCGGATCGTGTCGCGCTCGCCCTCGAGTTCGCAGTCTTCTTCCTCTTGCTCCCGGCATGGATCCTGATCGCGAAGATCTACGGGCTCTACGATCGCGACGAGGGCGAGGCGAATCACACGACCGTGGACGACGCCTCCCGCGTCTTCCACGCGCTCACGCTGGGAACATGGTTGCTCGTCGCCGTCTGTTGGGCTACGAACGTCGCTCGGCCGGGGATAGGAAAGCTCGTCGTATTCTGGGCAGTCGCGGCGGCGGGCGTTCTCGTTGCGCGCGGCCTCGCACGATGGCTCTGTCGTCGCCATGCCGCATATGCCCAGCGGGCGCTCATCGTGGGGGCCGGCCACGTCGGGCAGCTCATCGCACGAAAGTTTCGCCAGCACGACGAGTACGGCGTCGACGTCGTCGGGTTCATCGACGCAACGCCGCGAGAGCTGCGTGCCGGAGTTCGAGACATTCCGATCCTCGGAACACCGGACGACGTCGCTGCGATCGTGGAACGGCTCGACATCGATCGCGTCATCGTCGCGTTCTCCGGCGACGACAAGGACGAGTTGGTGAACCTCATCCGATCGCTGAATGGGTTGTGGGTCCAGGTCGACATCGTTCCGAGGCTGTTCGACCTGGTCGGTCCTGGAGTCGGCATGCACTCCGTCGAGGGCATTCCTCTGATCGGCTTGCGACCGTCGCGCCTCTCGGGATCATCGCGCGTGATAAAGCGCGCTGTCGATCTCGCGGTCGCTGCTGGTGCGCTTGTCGTGCTTACGCCGCTCTTTTTGCTGATCGCGGCTGCTATCAAGCTCGACTCGCGTGGATCGATTTTCTTCCGGCAGTTGCGCAAGGGGAGAGAAGATAAAACCTTCCGGATCTACAAGTTCCGGACGATGGTCCCCAACGCCGATCTGCAAAAAGCGGAGCTTGCTTATCTAAACAAGTACATTCTCGCCGGCGAGGACCCGCGGATGTTCAAGATCGAGGGAGATCCTCGTGTGACGCGTGTCGGTCGTGTGCTACGGCGTTACTCGCTCGATGAGCTCCCGCAGCTTTTCAACGTTCTGCGCGGCGAGATGAGCCTTGTAGGCCCGCGCCCCCTCGTGCTCAACGAGGCCGACGAAGTTGAAGGATGGGCTCGTCATCGTCTTGCACTGAAGCCAGGGATCACCGGGCTGTGGCAGGTTTTGGGCCGGAACAACATTCCGTTCGACGAGATGATCCGCCTCGACTACATTTACGTTACGCAGTGGTCGCTCGCGCACGACTTGCGGCTTCTCTGCCGCACGCTCCCCGTGCTGGCGCGCGGCGGAGCGCGTCAGTACTAGCACGCGTTTGGAGTCACCCCCGATTGCAGCGCCGAATCAGCACCTCGAAGCTCGTCCGGCTCGTCTCCCATGCGTCGTTCCGGAACGCGCCCGTCCAGACTGCGCTGCGGCTCCTGCACTGGCGACTCCGGTGCGCAGTGGGAGCGTCAGCGACGGTCGAGCTGCCGGGCTTCGGCGGAAAGCTCTTCCTGCCCCCGCGCTGGGACCGGGGCGGAGCAACGATGGTGTTCGCGGCACGCGAGCGCTATGAACCGCAGCTGTTGCACCTGCGGAGCTTCGTCGGTCCCGGGATGACCGTCGTCGACGGCGGCGCGAACCTCGGCATCTACACGGTTGCTGCGGCGTGCCTGGTGGGGCCGACCGGACGGGTTCTCGCCTTCGAGCCGGGAGCCGAGTCGTACCGCACTCTCATGGCAAACGTCGCACTGAACGGGTTTCGGCACGTACACGTCTTCCACGCGGCGCTCGCCGAGACGCCCGGGAGCGCACCTCTCTACCACCATCGAGGCCCGAACAGCTTCTCGCTCGCGCGCCCGCCTGACGGCGCCGGCTTGGCTGAACGAACGACAACCGTCACCCTGGACAGAATCATCGAGGAGGAGGAGGTCGATCACGTCGACTTCGTCAAGCTCGACGTCGAAGGCGCCGAGGAACTCGTGATCCGTGGAGGGGAGGCGATGATCCGACGCTTCCGTCCCACGTTCGTATTCGAGGTCTACCGTGACGCTGCAGCGCGTCTCGGACTCGACGAGCTCGGTGCGTGCAAGCGCCTGGCAGCGTTCGGCTACGAGTTCTTCGAGCTCGGCTTCGACGGCGTCGCACGCCCGCTCGGGACCGCTTCTCCGCGGGACGTAAACCTCGTCGCCGCGCATCCGGATCGCGGGGCAGTGACGGCTTCCAGCCGCTCGGTCGCTTGAGCCGGACGACGCCGGAGCGCGTACAGCCGGACGCGTCGAGGGGCGTCCTCGTCCGCCCACGCAAAAAAGCGCGCGGTGTCGGATGGATCGAGAACCGTCCCCCCGGAAGGATCGCCGGCGTCCATCCCCGCGACCTGTGGGCGTACCGCGACCTCGCGCTTTTCCTCGCCCTCCGCGACCTTCAGGTTCGGTACAAGCAGACGATCTTCGGCGTGGCGTGGGCGGTTATCCAGCCGCTGGCCGGCGTCGCGATCTTCACCTTCGTGTTCGGACGGCTCGTGAACGTGCCGAGTGACGGCCTGCCGTACCCGCTCTTCGTCTACGTCGGGATGATCGTCTGGATCTACTTGTCCACGGCGGTGAACGAAGCCGCGCAGAGCCTCACCGAGAAGTCGGCCCTCGTTACGAAGATCTATTTCCCGCGGATCCTTGCTCCCTTTGCAGCAGCGCTGCCCGGTTTGGTCGACCTGGGGATCTCGATGGTGATCCTAGGAGGGTTCATGGCGTTCTACGGGATCGTCCCAGGCGTGAGTGCCCTGCTGTTCCCCGCCTTCGTGTTCGCGCTCGCCTTGGTCGCGACCGGTGCCGGCGTTTGGCTGGCGGCACTCAATGTCCAGTACCGTGACGTACGCTATGCGCTTCCATTTCTGGTTCAGGTCTGGCTCTTCCTTAGTCCCGTCGTCTACCCGACCTCGCTCGTCGACGGGGCCGCGCGGTACGTCTTCGCGCTGAACCCGCTCGTGGGCGTCATCGACGGAGCTCGCTGGGCGCTGCTGGGTGCACCCCCTCCGGGAGCCGCGGCGCTCGTCTCGCTCGCCACTGGTACCGCGCTCCTCGTGACTGGAATCGTGTATTTCCAACGGGTCGAGCGGCGCTTCGCCGACGTCGTCTGATGGCTCGCGCAATCGAGGTCGAGCAGGTGACGAAGCGATACCGGCTCGGCGAGCGCGCGGACGCCTACGCGACGCTGCGCGCGACGATCGCCCGAGCGTTCACGCCGTCGCCCGCGCCGCATCGGGAGATCTACGCACTCCGGGACGTCGACCTAGCGGTCGACGAGGGCGAAGCGGTCGGCGTGATCGGGCGAAACGGCGCGGGGAAGAGCACGTTGCTCAAGATCCTCTGCCGCATCACGGCTCCGACGAGCGGCGCTTCGCGGACGCGGGGTCGCGTCGGTCCCCTTCTCGAGGTCGGTACGGGGTTCCATCCGGAGCTGACCGGACGGGAGAACGTGTATCTGAACGGGACGATTCTCGGGATGTCGCGGCGGGACATCGACCGCAGATTCGACGACATCGTCGGCTTCGCCGACGTCGACCGGTTCCTCGACACTCCTCTCAAGCGGTACTCCTCGGGGATGTACCTACGGCTCGCGTTCGCAGTCGCCGCGCACCTCGACCCGGAGATTCTCGTCGTCGACGAGGTGCTCGCGGTCGGGGATGCGGAATTCCAGGAGAAGTGCCTCGGAAGGATGTCCAGTTTCAGGCGCGAGGGGCGGACAGTGGTCTTCGTGAGCCATGACCTCGGTGCGATCGGCCGCCTATGCGAACGGGTCGTCTGGCTGGAGAGAGGATCGGTCGAGGCGGACGGGCCTACTCGACCGGTCCTGGACGGCTACCTGCGCTCCGTCGCCCCGCGATCCACGCGCGTTGATTTCGCCGTCGAGCCCGAGCGGCCGGTGCAGCTTCTCTCCGCCTTCCGCACCGACGAGTCGGGCGTGGAGCGCGACGTGGTGCGCAGAGACGAAGCGATGACGCTGCACTTCCGATTCGTCGCTCGTCGCCCGATCCCCGGGCTCGACGTGGGCGTCCGCCTCGTCAGCGATGACGGAGTGGTTGTCCTCGATGAGAACCTCTCGGACGTCGAGGCCGAGCGGCTCGGCGATTCCGGCGAGTACGAAGCCGCAATCACGGTACCTCCGGTTCTTCCTGCGGGGACGTACGTCGCACACGCCTGGATCGGCGCTTCGTCCGCCGGCGGGCTCTGGCGGGTCTTCGTGGATCGGGAGGCGCTCACCGTCAGACTGTGGCCTGCGGCGTCGGACGGCCCCGAGTCGATCGCGCGGCGCCGGCTCGTCCAGCCCGCCGTCCAGTGGAGCGTTCGCCCTCTCGGCCTCGAGGAGACGAGGGCGGGCGCGTGACCAATCCTCTTTTCGTCTCCGTCATCCTGCCCACGATCGGCCGGCCGCGCCAGCTGCGAGCGTGCCTGGAGTCGCTTGCTGCCTGCGACCCGCGCGCCAACGAGATCGTGGTGGTGGACTCGAGCACGGACGGCGAGGTCGCCGCGCTCGTCGAAAGGTTCAAAGAAGCGGGCGCCCGCCACCTCCGCTGCGACCGTCTCGGCCTCGGCACGGCGTTCAACACGGGGATCCGCGACGCGACCCACGAGATACTCCTCTTCACAAACGACGACTGCACCGTCGAGCCGTCGTGGGTGGGCGCCGGAGCGGCGGCTCTCGCCGCCCACGACGAGGCGATCGTGTCCGGGCGCGTTCGTCCGCGCGGGGACCCCGCCGTGGTTCCCTCAACGATCGACGACCCCGAGCCCAAGGATCTCACCGGGGAGATTCGGATGGACGGGATCTACACGCAGGCGATGGCTGTGCGCCGATCATCGCTGCTCGACTTCGGCGGCTTCGACGAGACCATCCGCCCCGCAGCCGAAGACAACGACCTCTGCTACCGCTGGCTGCGCGCAGGGAGAGCACTTCGGTATGAGCCGGCCTTCACCGTGTGGCACGAGGACTGGCGGACTCCGAAGCAGATGGAAGAGCTGTATGTTGCCTACTGGCGCGGTGCCGGCACGCTGTATGCGAAGTATCTTCGCCGCAGGGATCTCACGATTCTTCGCTTCCTGGCCCGAGACCTCTACGGAGCGGTTCGCGGAGCGGCGGGGCGCGTCCTCAAAGGCAACCCACGTTGGCGCGACCAGCGACGCGGCATCACACGCGGGTTTCCCGGCGGATTCCTCGAAGGGTGGCGGGCCGCCCGACCGAGACGGTAGCCGTGATGGCCTACGACTTCTGCACGCTCTTGGACTTCGGTTACCTTCCACAAGGGCTCGTCCTCTACCGCTCGCTGAAGGAAACCGGGGAGGACTGTCGGCTTCGCGTCTTCTGCATGGACGACGAGACGGAGACCGTGCTCAGCGAGCTGGAACTACCGAACCTCGAGACGGTCCCGCTGGGGGAGTTGGAGGCGTACGACCCTGCGCTCGCGGCGGTGAAGGGGTCCCGGACATCGGTCGAGTACTGCTGGACGGCGAAGCCCGTCGTCTGCCTGTATGCCCTCGAGCGATATCAGGAGCTCGAGCTGACCACGTTTCTCGATGCGGACCTCGCATTCTTTCAGAGTCCGAGGTTCCTCTTCGACGATCTCGGCGCAGCGTCGACACTGCTGACACCGCACCGGTACGACGATCGCTGGCAGGGATGGGAGACGCGCGGCGGTATCTATAACTCGGGACTCGTCTCGTTTCGCCCAACCGCTGACGGTCTTAGTGCGGCGCGATGGTGGCGAGCGCGCTGCCTCGAGTGGTGTTACAACCGCCGCGAGAAGAACCGGTTCGGAGACCAGCACTACCTGGACGACTGGCCGGAGCGCTTCGACGGCGTCCACATACTGGCGCACCGGGGCGGCGGAGTAGCACCATGGAACGTAAAGGCGCACCGACTCGGTCAGAGCAACGGCCGGCCGACGGTCGACGGCGATCCCGTCGTCTTCTTCCACCACCAGTCGTTCCGGATGTACAGTCCGTTCCTCGCGCGCGGCAGCGCGCCGGCGTTTCTTTCGACGGCGAGAGGGCACGTCGAGCACCCAATTCCGTTCGCATGGACCGTCGGTCGGGTCTACGACGTCTCATCCCGAGAGAAGGAGCTCTTCTGGGCGCCGTACGCAGGGAAGCTCAGCGAGGCGATAGCGGATATCCGAGCAGTCCGACCAGGGTACTCAGCCTGCTTCACGCCCCTGAGCAAGACGCGGCGAGCGTACGAGTGGACGCGCGTCCGCCTCATGACAGCAAGGGCCGGATGGCGCTCGTCACGCCGCTCGGCACGCAGATCAGGCTGATGTCTGGCTTGCGGGTCGACGGCGCCTCGGCGCGGACCGCTCCTCCGGAGGTCGCAAAGGCGATTCGCCGCACGCGTCGCCATCCGCGTCCGACGCAGTTTGACTACCTGCACGCCCGGTACCTGCTGCGGGATCTCCGCGTCGCGCTCGGAGGGCTCCGACATCCGACGCGCGACGTCCTCGATGTCTTCTGCGGCACGCGCCCCTACGAGGACCTTGTTCCGCCGGGCTCCCGCTACGTGGGCCTCGACGTCGACGAGTACTGGGGCGGCGCCCACGTGGTCAGCGCCGACTTCCTCCCCTTCGCGGACAAGTCCTTCGACCTCGTTCTCTGTACGGAGGGCTTTCACTTCGTCGCCGATCCCGTGCACGGTGCACGCGAGATTCGGCGAGTTTTGCGTCCGGGCGGTACGGCGATCGTCACAGTGCCGTTCGTGTGGGAGTACGACCGGAGGATCCTGGAGCACCGATTCACGGGGCCTGAGCTGGCGGCGCTCTTCGCTGGATGGGACGACGTCGAGGTCGTCGAAAACGGCGGCCGCGGCGTCGCGTGGGCCACGTTGACGGCTTCGTTCCTCAGGGCCGGCGAGAAGCGGACCTCTCGACGGCTTCTCCGACCGGCCTTCGGCGCAAGCTACGCGCTCGTGAACGGCCTGGGGGCGCTCATCGAATGGAGCGAGCGCCGCTACGCGAGCGGTCCGATGGCCCTGCCGATGAACCTCCTCGTAAGCGCAAGACGGCCACGCGCCTCTCAGTCGGGGGTGAGCGAGTCCGATGGGAGCGCAGGGTGAAACAGGAATCCGCGCTCGTGCACGGGCTTCTCGGCGCCCGTCACGTGCAGCGGCTCGCGCGAGAACACGAACTCCCGCTCCAGCGTCATGCCGACAGCGCGCGCGGCATCGAGGAGCTCGTCTCGGTTGAAGACCCACCCGAGGTACTCGGTCTGGTACCCGTACCCATACGCGCGCTGGAGGACCACGAAAGACGGACTGTCGAAGACGATGGGGACACGCGCCAGGTAGAGCGACCTCGTCGCTGCAGAGGCAAGCTTCTGGAGAAGCGGCCTCCATTCCTCGCAGTACTGAAGGGAAGAGCTCGCGAGGACGAGGTCGTACGACCGCTGAAAGCAGGTGTCGTCGACGTAGAAGCGCGCCTCGGGGAACAGCGTGCGACCGTGCTCGCAGAGGAGGGGCACGTCCCTGCAGTGATAGAAGACGTCGACCTCCGGGAGAACGACGCGGCTGACGACGTAGTAGTGCCCGATCCCTCCGCCCCAGTCAAGAATTTGGACCCCCACGGCTCCGTGCGCCGTACGCGCTAGGACGTAGGCGTACGAGACGATCGTGTTGTGGGCCCAGAAGTCGTCGCGCACGATCTCCGACGACTCGTGCGAGACTCCGAGCGGTCCAGTCCCCTCCACGGCCGCGAGGAATGAGGGCCACTTGCGCTTATACGTCTCGAGCACGCCCTCCACGTTCCAGCCCTTTAGGGCAGCGTCCGTGCGCGCTCGAGCCCATCCCTCCGGGACGTACTCCCACTCCGGTCGCTCTGCGCCACCGGTCGACCGAGCCCGGACGTGGTGGATGGCCGCGAGCGCAGCCGGTGGCACGAGGGCGCGCACCACGCGCTTTGCCGCCTTCGCGACGCCGTCACCCGGTGGCATCGACATAACCGTTTTTCGTGCCGGTTCGCATGCGTACGGGTCAGAATGACGATGGCGGACGAGTTTTGCACACTCTTTGACCGTCACTACCTCGCGCGCGGGCTCGTTCTCTACGGGTCATTGTGCGAGACGTGCGACGACTTCCGGCTCCGCGTCTTCTGCATGGACGAACCGACGGCGCGCATCCTCCGGCAAATGCGCCTCCCGCGGATGGACGTGATCGGCCGCGACGAGCTCGAGAAGTTCGATCGGGATCTCGGCGCCGTGAAGACGACGCGAAGCCAGGTCGAGTTCTGCTGGACGGCGACACCGGCGGTCTGTCTCTTCGCGCTTGAGCGGGAGCCTGAACTCGACGCGATCACGTACCTCGACGCGGACCTTTTCTTTCTCTCTGATCCGGCGCCGCTGTTCGCCGAGCTCGGCGCTGACTCGGTCCTCATCGTCCCGCACCGTCACGCGCCGAGGTGGACCGCCTCGGACGAGGTCGTGGGACCGTACAACGTGGAGTACCTCACGTTCCGGAACGACGGCCGTGCGACCAAGGTCCTTCAGTGGTGGCGCGAGCGGTGCCTGGAGTGGTGCTACGATCGGTTCGAAGACGGGAAGTGGGGCGATCAGAGGTACCTCGACGACTGGCCGGAGCGGTTTCCCGGGGTTCATGTCCTCGAGCATCCCGGCGGAGGTCTCGCTCCATGGAACGCGGAGATGCACGCGCTGGATCAAGCGGACGGCTCGCTCCGAGTCGACGGGCTACCGGCGGTCTTCTATCACTGCCAATCGCTCAAGCTCGTCCGCGGGGCCGAAACGCTCGCGCGCCTGGGCCTGTTGCCGGAGCGCTATCGGTTCGTCCCCGACCCGGTTCCGCTCGCGTGGACGGTCGACTGGCCGCTCTCGCAGAAGCAGCGCGAGCTGATCTGGGATCCTTACGTCCGGCGCCTGGGTGCCGCATACGGCGAAATCCGGCGGATCGAGCCGCGCTTTGAAGCCGGTTTCCATCAGCCCGGGATCCCTCACCTCGCACGCGAGGCCGCGATGCACGGTGTGCGCACGTTCGTTCCGGCGCGACCGCGGCGCACCGTGAGGGCGATCTACCGTGCTCTCGCGCGACGGTGACGCTCGCGTTCTGCACGATCCTCGACGCGGCCTACCTGGCGCAGGGTCTCGTGCTCCTTCGCTCGCTCCGTCGGGTAGAGACGCCGTTCGACATCTATGCGCTCTGCATGGACACGACGTCGGAGTCGCTGCTCCACGCGCTGGCGTTGCCCGGCGTCGTTCCGGTGAGCGTCAGCGACCTGGAGGCCCAGCACGGCGACTTTCGGGCCGTCAAGCAGATGCGGACTCGGGCCGAATACGCGTGGACGGCAAAGCCCGTCTTCTGCGAGCACCTACTCGACGGCGGATCGATCGACGCGGTCGTCTTGCTCGATGCCGACCTAGTCTTCTTCACCGACTTGACATCCATCCTGGACGAGCTCTCGGACGCGTCGGTGCTCATCACACCGCATCGCTACGCCGACGAATGCCGCGACTGGGCCGAGACCTGGGGAACCTACAACTCGCAACTCGTCGCGTTTCGTCGCGACGGAGAGGGTCTTCGCGCGGTCCGGTGGTGGAAAAAACGCTGCCTCGAATGGTGTCACGAGCAGCCGGAGCCGGGCCTCTACGGCGACCAGAAGCACCTGGACGACTGGCCTGATCGCTTCGAGCGCGTCCGCGTGCTCGAGGACGAGGCGGCGGGGGTCGCTCCGTGGAACTCGCGTCGCTATCGCATCGACGGAGTCGACGATCCCGACCGGCCGCTCGTCGACGGCCGGCCGATCATCTTCTACCACTGCGCCTCGCTACGACTCGTCGCGGGGCTCACGCTGGCGCGCCGGTGCGGGCTATTCGCGTCCTCTTACCGACTGACCCGTGACGCCAGCGGAGGCCACGTCGTCTGGACGACGACCTACGACCTAACCACAGAAGAGCGGGTTGCCATCTGGGATCGCTACGTCGTGGAGGTCGCGGCTGCGACCCGTGACCTAATTCGGGTGGATCCGACCTTCAACGCGGGCGTCGAGCGGTTGCGCCCGATCGACGTGGCGGCGACCGCGGCGCGACGCGGGCTGGCGAGACACGTCCGCGCTGCGTCGGCCAGATCGTTCCGGACGTGAGTGCGACGAGCAGCATTCGTTCAACCGTCTCGGCGGAGCGACCAGTA
>JBGSXQ010000115.1:0-6281 GCA_041751315.1 Gaiellaceae bacterium
GACCGAGCCGCCGGCCGAGACAGCACCCCCGTCCGAGGCGGCACCCCCGCCCGAGGCGGAGCCGTCACCTCCGCTCCCTTCGTCGGTCGCGATGTCGTGGGCCACGGCGGGCGCGTTCGTTTGGCACGAGACCGACGTCTCGCCGGAGGAGCTCGGACAGCAGCTGCGCGACGCGGGCTTCGGCTGGGTGGCCGTCTTCGTCCACGACGGCCTGAGCGAGGACCCTGTAGAGAACGACTGGGTCGCGCGTTTCCGGCGCGCATCTGGGCTCCCGGTCGGAGGCTGGGGCGCGCTTCGCGATCGCCCGGAGGAGGAAGCCGCTCTCGTCGCGCGCCTGCTCGCCCGCTACGGGCTCGATTTCCACGTCGCGAACCCTGAAGCCGAGTACGGCTACTCCGGCCCGGACGGGCCAAGCCGGGAGCGGTTCGCCCGCTCCCGTGCGTTCGTGGACGCCTTCCGACGCCTGCGCCCCGCGCTACCTGCGGGTGTTACCTCGTACTGCCGCGCCGACCGTCACGACCTCGACTGGAAGGCGTGGCGGGAGGGAGGGTTCGTCTTCCTGCCGCAGGCCTACATGAACGACTTCGGCTCGGAGGCGACGCCGGCGGCATGTGTGGTCGGCGCGCGCGAAGCCTTTCCGCTCGATGCCGTGCATCCGATCATCGGGATGTACCCGGGCGCCTTGCGCTCGCCTTCGGCGGCCGACTACGCGCGACTGCTCGCCGATGCGGGCACGGTCGGCTTCTCGGTCTACCTCGCCGAGACCCGGATGACCCCGGACGAGTGGCACGCGCTCGGGGAGGCGATCCGGACGCACGGGATCGCCCGGCTGCCGGCGCCAGCGTAGTGCGTCCTTCGAGCCACCCTTGCACCGGGGGCCGCCGTACGGTCGCGGGTCGACTCCAAACCGACACGAGAAGGGCCGAGGGGGAGGGATTTGGACGAGGTCACCGAGGCGGTGATCGAGCGGATCTGCTCGGATGCGGAGTTCGCGGACTCGTGGCGCGGCAGCTGCGCGGCGTAGCCCCCGACCTTCGCGCAGTCGATCGACGACCTGCTCGCGAACGACGAGGACGAAGCGGTCTGCGGTCGTGTCGCACTGCCAGACGTCGACATACGGTTACGGACGAAGCGTGGTCATTCCTTGCGGTGCGCTGTTTCGCGGGGAGCTGCCCGGCTCGGTGCCGCGTCGAAGTCGAGTCGCGATTTCAGGCAGAAGCGTGATGTGGCTCATGACCTCATCCGACCCCAGGACGACCTCAGCCGAGCTCACATGACCTCGTTGGGGTAAATAACCCGGAGGTTGCGGCGCCTATGCGAGCGCTGTCAGTACGATCGTCGGTGTCGACGAGCCGCGGAGGGACTCCGGGATCATTGAGATGGTCATCGAACATGCGGCCGACCGTGGAGCGACGTGGACATTGCGCTCGACCCCGTGAGCCGAGTTGAGTGGATTCACGAAGGCCGGTATTGCGCTTGGCCTCGCCTTCCTCGTCGGTGTGGCGGTCGCGGCTGAGACGCTCGTAGTCGACCGCGACGAGGAGCAGCCGCCGCCCCTCGCCCTCCCCTCTGAGATCGTCGGTCCCGACCCGCTTACATTCCAGAGCGGGCGAACGGCCGAGTACGAGCGAGCGGCGGCCTTCGGGCTGAGTCATGCGCTTTTCGCCAAGAGCCCCGGAGGCGTCGTTGCGTCGGCGCGCCGGACGGCAACGTTCCGTTCTCTGATTGACGACGCGGTCTCGGGGAGCGGATTTGACGCAGATCTGGTCGAGGCGATCGTCTTCCTCGAGAGCGCCGGTCGGCCCGAGGTGATCGCCGGGACCAACGTCGAGAACGCCTCCGGCCTCACGCAGATCCTGGCCGAGACCGCGAGCAACTTCCTCGGCATGTCGGTCGATCTCGAAGCGAGCCGGCGGCTCACGCGGGAAATCGAAGACGCGCTCCGCCGCCGCGACCGAACGGAGGTGGAGGCGCTACGTGCGGAACGCCGGCGAGTCGATGCCCGCTTCGACCCTGCTCAAGCGCTCGCAGGCACCGTTCGTTACCTCACTGAGGGTCGCCGCTGGCTCGGGCGCCAAGACCTGGCCGTCGCCTCGTACCACATGGGCATCGGCAACCTCGAGTCGGTGCTGCGTGCGTACTCGGGCCGCGAGACGGATCCGATCGACGAGGTAGTCGAGGAGGAGGAGCTCGACTACGTGCGCTTGTACTTCGACTCCTCGCCACTCCGCCATGCGAGGGCATGGGCACGGCTTGCTTCGTTCGGAGACGACTCGCAGACGTACTACTGGCGCGTACTCGCGGCCCGGGAGATCATGCGCCTGTATCGCGGGGATCCCGGCCAGCTGGAGCGACTCTCGGCGCTCCACGGGCGAGGTCCAAGTGACGAGCTCGTCTTCCACCCTCCTGAGGTCCGGCTTCGCTTCGCGGCGGGGGACGACCTCGAAGTGGGGCTGGGTAGCGGCATGCTTCGACCTCTTCGCCCGCGTGCGGGCGAGCGCTTCGAGATCGACCCGAGCCTCGAGCGGCTCGCAGCACGCATGCTCGGCGACCCGGTCGCCTATCGAGCCTTGCGACCGAGGGCGCTCGCCGTCCTTGGTTACATCGCCCGCCAGGTGTACGAGTTGAGCGGCGAGGAGCGGCCACTGGCCGTTACGCGGGCCGCATACGACGAGGCCTCCGGCCCGGCGCTTACACCGGCCGATCTCGACGAGGCGACTCACGCATCGCTTCATGCGACCGGCTATTCATTCGACGTTCGGCGGCGGTATGAGTCCGGGGCGCAGGCGCAGGCGTTCCAGTGGACGCTGGAACGGATGCAGGCGCTCGGCTTGATCGCCTGGACTCGTGGGCGGGCGGTGATCCACGTCACGGCCTCTCCGCTGGCCGACGTGGACCGTGGCTAAACGGCAGCCAGTAGAGCTGTCTCGAGGTGCACTTAACACTGTGGGGCCGGGCTTCACCCGCAGCGAGCGTGTTCGTACCGGTGAGACCCGGGACACCGCGTACCGGCGAGATATCTGACAGCCTGAACGCGACTCTTTGGCTGAACTTTTGCCCACCTGGGATGACCTGAGCCGCCCTCAGATGATCGAGCGTGGCTCAACCACGCCGTTCTGGCTCGAGCTGACCCAGAAAGCAACGTCTCATAAGTCTGACGTCGACGGAAGCCGACCTCAGCTCACCTCACATGACCTCGTGGGGTGAATAACCCGGAGGTTGCTCTTCGGCCTCGTGGGCTCAGCGTTCTCTACGCAGGCGCGAACTTTTGCCAGAACTTTTGCCCACCTGAGATGACCTCAGCTGACCTTACATGACCTGGGGTGGCGCAACGGCGCCGTTTTGGTCCCAGCTGGCCCAGATCGGCACGTCGCATAACCCGGAGGTTGACTCTGGCCCAGTTGGGCCAGGTGTTACGCGGCTTGATCGGTGGCTAGTGGTTGGCTAAGCCCCCTCAATCTGCGATCACGACTGACCGGCTGACAAGCTCGCCGCCCGCATGCTCCTCCGCCTGAACGGGCATGCCCGCGCGGCCCTTGGCGAACCAAAAGGTGAAACTCCCGTCGCGGGCGCTAACCGTGTAGCGCCAGCACGCCTCGGTCCCGAACGGCAATTTAAGATCGACCTCGTCGATCACCGTGGCGGAAGCCGGCTGCGAAGCGTGGTGCTGCAACTCGAGCCAACTGGAACGGCGAAGCGTCGGCTCGCCGATCGGAAGCCCTTCGCGATCGGTGGCCTGGGACTCCTGAACCGCGCCGTCGGCATCAACCTCCACGAAACGGATCCGGAGAAAGGTCAGCTCGCCTCCCGCCGCTTCGCTCTGGAGCTGGATCGTGCGGCCCACTGGGCACCCAGCGCGAATATCGGCGGCGCTGAAGGGAGTCGGGAGGTGGTCTGGCTGAATCGTGTTTGCGTCGGGTGGCAGCGACATGTGCCCAACGTACCCGAGGCCACCCGGAATCATCGTTCAGCCAGCATGCGGTCAAGAATCGACGGGACTCTCCCGAAGATGACGATTGCGCTGATGGACAAGACCGTCGCGATTGCCACGGGGGCAACCCACGCCCCAACTTCCTGACCTACAGCGACGGCTAGCTGTCCATACCCGGCCGCGACCAGGCCAGCGTACGACCACGTCATGCAGTACGCGTGGTTAGTGATGGCTATCGGCGATCTCTTGCCGAAGAGGAGGGGCGAGAGTCCGACAGCGATCGTGACCAGGCTGACGACTGCCAGCGCATGGAATACACCAAATGTGCTCTCTCGATGCAACGACAGCGCCGCCACATTCACGAGTACAAGCGCAAGGACGTAGACGGTTCCAATCACTCGGTGGGTGCGCGTGCCTTTGGGCAACAGGAGAACAGCGGCACCCGCACCGAGCGCTGAGAGCGCGGCCACAACGTGTGCAGTGGCCAAAGCCTGTTTAACGTCCGCGGAGATCATCAGATCATCCCGCTGGGGCAGGACGAAGTTGACCGGGCCATCATCGGCATCGTGGCGCAGCTGCGAGCCAGCCGAGCAGACGCTCTCTCGGAGAGAGACGCCTCGTCCGTTGCGACCCGAGCGTCAAGCTGTCGCCGTCCCGGGGATGTTCGCGAACCGCGACGTAGCACTGATCTTCGGCGCTCGGTTCGAGGACGACGATGGCGACGTCTTCCGAAGCGAGCGGCCCGAACGAAAGAGGGCCCGGCAAGCCGGGCCCTCTCGGTCGAAGGGCTGCGGTCGAGCTAGACGGCGACCAAGACGCGGTCGCTGGTAGCGACGACGCGGCCGCTCGTGATCTTGGGCTCGTTCGGGATGATCGTGTCGAGCTTCTCGTCACGGATCCAGGTGGCGACGAACTTCGTCGACTCCATGCCCTGCTCACGCGTCTCGAAGAGACTGAGCGAGTTGAAAACGCCGTTGCCGGCATCGATCAGGAAGTAGCCCTTGAACCCCGGGAGCTTGGTCAGCTCGGGGACGAGGGTCTCGTTGACCTTGCTCGTGAGCTCGGTCGAGCGATTCTGGTCCACACCGTCGTAACGGCGAATGGTGGCATGCATGTGATGCTCCTTCGTTTCGATCAGTGCAGGAAAGTCCAGACGAACCCCCTGCTGCGCTCGGGCCGGTGGCACTACCAAAGAGGAAAGAACGAACCTCAGCGGCTCAATAACAGGCCAAAGCGCTGAAGCCACACTAGCTGCGATACGCACGCCCCGTGTTGCGTCTCGCAAAGGCGCTCTCCGAGCGACCTCTCGGGTGATGCTGACCTTGCTTCAAGCAACGTTCCCGCACACTGGACAGCCGAGCTAGGGTGGCCTCTATCTCGTTCTCCGCGAGCGCGCTCACGGTAGATCACTCGTCGGACGCCGAACTCGGAAGGGCGCCCGCCCGCGCGCCAGCCGACCCGACCCCCGCGTTCGCTTCGCTCACGCGTGGCCCCCAAGTCGGGCCGTCCGTCGGGGGAGCCGCGGGCGTGCGGGCGCCCTCATATGGCCTACGAGTTACGTTGCTAATACAAGGGAAGAGAGCGCCTACTCTTGCTTCGCCGACGCGAGACGAACGCGGCGACCATTGGCTCTCGCGCAGTCCAGATGAGAGGGTTGTGCGCAAACCCGACCGAGGAGGCGTGTCGCGTGTCACCGAAGGCCATCGCTGTTGCCGGTCTAAGCGCAATCGCACTCGCCGCGAGCGGCTGCGGCGGAGACTCCGACCCCGAAGCGGAGTTCCGCGCCGCGTTCAAAGAGAAGTTCGGTGAGGCAACGTGGTACCAGCACATCACCGGGATCGAGGTGAAGGACACGGGGATCGAAATCACAACGGACTTTGACCCGAAGAGCGCCGGTTGGGGCCCGATCTGCTGGGCGGCCTACGGGGTTGCGGTCGACACCGAGGCAATCGATGGGGGTGAAGGCGTCGGTTTGATGGGCAGGGGCGGCGTCTTGCTGGGCGGCTGCGCGTGACATGAGAGGACGCTGAGCGCAGGGCTGCTCATCTAGCCAGGCAGTAGTGGCTGGTCGGTACCCGCTGCCCGCAGCTTGCTCGGGAAGTCGAAGCAGCCTGATGATCCAGCTCTCGCTCGGGATCCTTCGTGGCACGAGCTCAAGGGGCATTCCTCACACGTCAGTACGCCGGACCCGCTTGCAGCGTGTCAAGCGACTGTGAGTGTGTGAGCTGTCCCGTCTGGGGCGCTTGTCAGGTTGACGCTGGTGCTCTTTGGTCGTGACTCGATTCTCGAATGACCCGCTGCTGCGGTGTCTTTCCAGTGATGTGTCCGATCAGAGAGTCCGGTGTCGGCC
>JBGSXQ010000116.1:0-4525 GCA_041751315.1 Gaiellaceae bacterium
GTTGTACGCGGTCAGCCCCGCCCAGGACGGGAACGCGCTGCGGGCGGCGCGAACGGCGTCGCGCGCGTCCTTGCGCGACGCACGCGCCACGTTGTGGCCGTCGACCTCGAACGTGCGTCCCGACTCGGAGCGAGGAAACGCGCCTCCGATGTAGAGCTTGTACGTCTTGCGGACGGAGAGGCGGCTCACGTCGTGTGCTCACGATCTACGTGGCTGTGAACGGATTGGCACGCAATATGCACAGTCCAGCCTCTCTTCTGTCGCAGGTTCCGCGATAGGCTCGACGCCGGGTGGAGGGTGGCCCAGGACCCCACCCAGGGTGGGGATGTCGGAGCGGGGGGCGTCATTCGTCGAACCTCAGGTACGGCTCGAGGCCGTGGCGTCCACCTTCGCGGCCGAAGCCCGATTCCTTGTAGCCGCCGAACGGCGATGTCGGGTCGAAGCGGTTGAAGGTATTCGCCCAGACGACACCGGCTCGAAGACGCTCGACCATCCAGAGAATGCGCGAGCCCTTCTCCGTCCACACGCCGGCCGAGAGCCCGTACGGCGTGTTGTTCGCCTTCTCGATCGCCTCCTCGGGCGTACGGAACGTGAGCACGGAGAGGACCGGCCCGAAGATCTCCTCCTGCGCGATCCTGTAGCTCTGCGCGACGTTCGTGAAGAGCGTCGGCACGAACCAGTAGCCGCGCTCCGGCAGCTCGCACGCGGGCTGGAAGATCTCCGCGCCTTCTTCCTCCCCACTCGCGACGAGCTCACGGATCTTGTCGAGCTGCGCCTTCGAGTTGATGGCCCCCACGTCCGTGTTCTTGTCGAGCGGGTCGCCGACCCGAAGCGTGGTCAGGCGACGCTTGAGCTTCTCGAGCAGCGGCTCGTAGATCGACTCCTGCACGAGGAGCCGCGACCCCGCGCAACACACGTGGCCCTGGTTGAAGTAGATGCCGTTCACGATGCCTTCGACCGCCTGATCCAGCGCGGCGTCGTCGAACACGATGTTGGCGGCTTTGCCGCCGAGCTCGAGCGTCAGGCGAACGTCGCTGCCCGCCAGCTCCCGCATGATGAGCTTCCCGACCTCGGTCGAGCCGGTGAAGGCGACCTTGTCGATCCCCTCGTGCTTGACGAGATGCGCGCCCGTCGTGCCGTCGCCCGTCACGAGGTTCACGACTCCGGGCGGCAACTCCGCCTGGCGGCAGATGTCCGCGAAGATCATCGCGGTCAGCGGCGTCGTCTCCGCCGGCTTGAGTACGACCGTGTTCCCGCACGCAAGCGCCGGTGCGATCTTCCAGGCGAGCATGAGCAACGGGAAGTTCCAAGGGATGATCTGCGCGGCGACTCCGACCGGGCGCGGCGCGCGGTTCGGGAATGCGTACTCGAGCTTGTCCGCCCATCCCGCGTAGTAGAAGAAGTGCGCAGCGGCGAGCGGGACGTCGACGTCGCGCGACTCGCGGATCGGCTTGCCGCCGTCGAGCGACTCGGCAACGGCGAGCTCGCGTGAGCGCTCCTGGATCAGGCGCGCGAGCCGGAAGAGGTACTTGGCGCGCTCTGACGGCGCGAGCTCCGACCAACCGTTCTCGAAGGCATCCCGTGCTGCATCCACCGCGTTCGCGACATCTGCCTCACCGGCTTGCGCAACCTCGAAGAGCTGCTCCTCGGTCGAGGGCGAGATCGACGCGAACCACTCCCCCGTGCTCGGGTCGACCTCCTTCCCTCCGATGAAGAGCCCATAGCGCTCTCTGAGCTGGACGATGTCGCGCGCCTCGAGCGCGGGTGCGTACTCCCACTCGAATGTGGCGGGGAGGCTCGCTGCACGCTTCTCGACCTGCGTCATCAGTCGATCGTGAAGTAATCGCCGGACTGATAGCGCCCCGTCTTCTCCTTGCGGAGCTGCATGAGGACGTCGTTGAGCAGTGAGGACGCGCCGAAGCGAAAGAGCTCGGGCGTCATCCACTGCGGGCCGAGCGTCTCGTACAGCGTGACGAGATACTGGACGGCCTGCTTCGAGGCCCGGATGCCGCCGGCGGGCTTGATCCCGACGACGTGTCCCGTCTCGGCGTACACGTCGCGGACGACCTCCATCATGCACAGCGTCACCGGAAGGGTGGCTGCGGGGCTGATCTTGCCCGTGGACGTCTTGACGAAGTCGGCTCCGGCCGCGATCGCGATGAGCGACGCCCGGCGCACGTTGTCGTAGGTGCCGAGCTCGCCGGTCTCGAGGATGACTTTCAGGTGCGCCTCGCCGCACGCCTCCTTCACGCGCACGATCTCGTCGAACACCCTCGCGTACCGGCCCGAAAGGAACGCGCCGCGGTCGATGACCATGTCGACCTCGTCGGCGCCGAGCTCGACGACCGCACGCGTCTCGGCGACCTTGAGCTCGGTCGGGGACTGCCCCGACGGGAAGGCGGTGGCGACGGACGCGACCTTCACACCGCTTCCGGCGAGCCTCTCCTTCGCCGTGCGGACGAGGCTCGGGTAGATGCACACCGCGGCCACCGAGGGGACTGTGGGATCGACCGGATCGGGCCGCATCGCCTTCGAGCACAGTGCGGCGACCTTGCCCGGCGTGTCCTGCCCCTCGAGCGTGGTCAGATCCATCATCCGAATCGCCAGCTCGAGCGCCTGCACCTTGGACTCGCGCTTGATCGAGCGCTTCGCGAGCATGGCCGCGCGCTCCTCGAGCGCGACCGCGTCCACGGAGCCGACGCGGGGCAGCCGGGGGCCGGACGGAAGCTCGAAACCGCCGACGAGTGCTGGCGCATTAGGCATCGTCCGAGTGTAGTGGCGGGGCCCCCTAGAGCCCGAGCCGCTCGAGCATGCGCGGGTCGCGGCGCCACATCGGGCGCACCATGACCTGGAGGTCGAGGAACACGGGACGCGCGATGAGTGCCTCCACCTCCGGGCGTGCTCGGATGCCGATCTCGCGGATCATGGCCCCCTTCTTCCCGACGAGGATGCCTTTCTGAGACTCCGTCTCGACGTAGATGAGCGCGCGGAGCCGATGCTCCTCGATCTCCTCCACCTCGACGGAGATGGCGTGCGGCACCTCCTCGCGCGTGAGGTGGAGCGCCTTCTCGCGAACTATCTCGGCGATGCGCTCATCGACGGAGAGGTCCGTACGTTGCTCGGGCGGGAAGTAGGCGGGGCCGTCTGGAAGCAGAAAGACGAGGTCGTCGCGCAGCTCGCCGACGCCCTCCTTCGTCTTGGCACTCACGGGATGGAGAGCGTGGAAGTCGCCGAGCGCCGCCGCCGCCTTCATCTGCGAGGCGATGTGAGCGGGCTTCAGGCGGTCGACCTTGTTGAGTCCGATGACCACGGGCGTACCGAGCCCGAAGACGCGGCGCGCGACGAAGCGATCGCCCGAACCGATGTGCGCACGCGCATCGACGACGAGCAGCACTGCGTCGACGTCGTCGAAGGAGGCATCGACCGTCTTCTGCATGCGCTCCGTGAGCGGGTCGAACGGTCGCTGGAAGCCCGGGAGGTCTACGAGGGCGAGCTGGTAACCGTCGCCGTGTGCCACGCCGAACACCCGCCGCCGCGTCGTGTTCGGGACCTTCGAGGTGATGGCGATCTTCTCGCCGCACAGGGCGTTCACGAGCGTGGACTTACCGACGTTCGGGCGACCGGCGACCGCCACGAAGCCACTTTTCACGGGCGTATTCCTTCGGGGCACCCCGGCCCACCACCCACTGCGAGCATAACGCCGTGATCCGTACACGTGGGGAACGCACGTGCGCCGAAACCGTGTCGATTCAGCGACGTGATGCTCACGCCAGCTCGCTGTCGAACGACTCGGGAAGCAGCTCCTGCGGCGTCATCGTGACGACTCGCCCGCCGTTGCGGAACACGACTCGCTCGACACCCATCTCGTGCAGCCACTGCCGACATCCGCCGCACGGCGACGCGGTGATGGCCGCGACGACGAAGTCACCGGGTGAGTAGCCCTCGCTGACAGCGCGCGCGAACGCCGTGCGCTCGGCGCAGACGCCCAGCGGGTAGGCGGCGTTCTCGACGTTCACGCCTTCGATCACCCGGCCATCACGCGCGAGCACCGCGCAGCCGACGTGAAACTGGGAGTACGGCGCGTAGGCGCGGCGGGACGCGGCGTCCGCGGTCGCGAGGAGCTCGTCGTCCGACGGAACGCGATCGCTCATCCGAACACCTGGAACAGGAAGAGCGTGACGAGCGCGCCCAGCGCCGCGCCGCTCGCGACTTCGGAGGCCGAGTGAACTCCGGATTCCACGCGAGTCTGCGCTACGAGCAACGCCATGATGAACGTCACGGAGGAGACGAGGAAGCGTTGCGACGTGTCCTCGAGCAGAAGCGTCACCGCCATCCACCCCGCGAAGGCCACCGCGGCGTGGCCGGACGGCAGCCCTCCGCGCAGCGGCGTCCCGCGGCCGGTGTACGCCTTGACCGCAATGACGAGGATCACCGTCACGGCGAGGGCGACGAGGGTGAGCTCGGCGGGTGTGTCCGAGAGCCGCGTGAGGAAGCGCGAGCTGCGGGTCGCGACCTCGCCCGAGAA
>JBGSXQ010000117.1:0-2507 GCA_041751315.1 Gaiellaceae bacterium
GGTCGTGCGCCCCGCCGCGCGTCGCGAGCACATGCTCGACCGGCAGCGTGAGCTGCGGGCGCAACCCGGCGGCCGCTACCCGCGACATGCCCTCTCAGCTGAAGCCGAACAGTGGTGGGAGGACGAGCACGACCGCGCCAGCCCACAGCGCGAAGACGGGAAGGTAGGTGGTCTGCCAGCGCTCGAGCTGGTGGAACGTGGTGCGGCCCGTGAGAAACCGGGCCGAGAGCCACGCCGCACCGGCCAGGTTGATCACAAGGACGAGGTCGAGGCCGAGCGCTGCAGTTCGGTTCGGGGTGAATCCGAGGTCGCCGATCCGGGCGATCATCGCGCCGAGCACCATCACGTCCAGCACGAGCGCGCTGACGACGGCCACCAGCTGGACGCCGTCCATCCACCCGGGGGACGAGGTGGCCGGATCCCGCGCGGACATCCCGTACAGGACGAGCGCGAGGATGACCACAAGCAGAGCGTCGACGACGGTCAGGAGCTCGCGATCGAACACGCCGCCGAGCCCGGTCACGGCGTAGACGACGGTGGCGCAGACCAGCATCAGCGCGAACAGCGGCGTGAAGAGCATCGTGAGCACCGGCGCCATGTTCTCGACGACCCGCTGCTTCGACTCCACGAGCCATGCGGCCACGACCACGGCACCCGCCGCGCCCGAAGGCAGCACCCACTCCATGATGCGCTCGACGTCGATCCCCGCAGGCTCGAGGATCGCCGCCGTCAAGCCCATGAGCACCCCACCTCCGAGCGCGATCAGCACGTAGTAGATGAGCCATTCGCCCGTGAAGCGGACGAAGTCCATCCGTCGCTCATGCGAGCGAACCGTGCCGCCCATGTACGGATAGGCGACGACGAACCAGAGCGCGATCGGCAGGCTGAGGATGACGAGAGCCTCGGTGTCCGAGCCCGTACCGAAGGCTTCGGTGTCCGAGTCCCCACTCCACGGGTAGAGGTTGACCACGAGCGCCGCAAGGAGGAACGGCGCCGCGGTCAGCAGCCATCGCCGCAGGTCGAGCTGCCGTCGGTGGCTGAAGTACGCGGCGAGGAAGGGCAAGACGAACAGGCTGGCGTTCCGCGCCAGCCAGGTCGGTTGATCGTCGGCGGCGAGGCGTGCGAGCTGGATCGCGACCGCTGCGGCGGCTCCGAACACGAGCGCCATGAGCCAGCCGTTGGCCTCGCGCGCCGGCTCGTCATAACCGTGGAGGACGAGCTGCTTCCACAGCCGACCGCTGTGCTCGCGTGCGAACTCCCGGGACAGGCCATCGACGTTCCCTAGCCTCTTGACGGCGATCAGGAACGCCTCGTCGTCCGCGAGGCCGGCGGCGCTCAGCTCGGCGATCTGGTGACGAAGGTGGTCCTCGAGCTCGTCGATGTCCTGGCCGTTCACGCCCGGGGCCCTTGCGACATATGCTCGCCACTCCGCGATCTGGGAGTCGACACCCTCCATCGCTCACGCCTCGCCGAGCGCGGTCAGCGTCGCATTGGAGCCGGGCCAGACGCCGTTCAGCGCACGCGTGACGGTCGCCCACTGCTGTCGATGGTCTGCAAGTGCTGCTCGCCCGTCGTCGGTGAGGGCGTAGTACTTGCGGCGACGCCCTTCGGGTGGCGTACGCCACTCGGTCGTGACGTATCCCAGCCGCTGGAGGCGATGGAGCAGCGGGTAGAGCATGCCGTCGGTCCACTCGAGCTCGCCCGCCGAGAGCGTTCGCACGCGCTTGAGAATGGCGTAGCCGTAGCTCTCACCCTCCGCAAGAATGGCGAGCACGAGCGGTGTCGCCGATGCGGCTACCAGGTCCTTGTCGATGTGCATCGATCCTCCACCATCGAAGTGCAATGCATAGAAGCACAAGGTATTAGAGCAGTTGCAAGTCCGCTACTGCCTGGGCCATTTGGCGCCGCGGTTTAGGGCCAGACGTCCGAGCGCGGGTTCCGGTCGAGCGGCCCTCCGTTCCGGCACGCGGCGGTGCGGAACTGCGGGGGTAGTCGCGGGTACGAGATCTCCCAGGCGTGAAGCGCGATCTCGGTCGCAAGCTCGGTGCCCCACCCCGCTTCCCGCACGAGCGGGCGCACATGCTGAAGCGCGTAGCACTCGACCTCGGCCTCGGACGCCGACGGCGCCCTGAGGTGCTCGGCCTGGTGCGTCAGCAGGACCAGCGCCTCTGCGAGATCGAGGTTCTCGGAGCTCAGCGCCAATGGCCTGACTCCCCGCAGGTAGCGGTCGAGGGTCGCGCACGCACCGGGATCGAGATCGATCCGGTTTCTCGCCGTGTCTGCGATACCCCTGAGGGACACCTCCTCACCGCTACGCAGGAGACCGTAGTGCTCGGAGAACGGCGCCCACGCCTCCGGGTGCCAGCAGTAGACGTCCGGCCGCATACCGACGCTCGAGCCCGCGATCGCGGACACGTCGCGGCGCTGTCGCGGCGGGAAGACATCGCCGTGCACGGCCATGAGCGATCGGACGACCTCGCCTTGCGCGCTCTGCCAGGCGTCGCGAG
>JBGSXQ010000118.1:0-1581 GCA_041751315.1 Gaiellaceae bacterium
GACGCGCGAAGGACGACGGCCGCGAGCACGGCCCCGGCGATCTGCGCGCCGAGGTACGCGGGCACCCGCATCCACGGGAACCGCCTGCGCGAAGCGAGGGCCAGCGTGACAGCCGGGTTGATGTGCGCTCCGGAGACGTGAGCGAAGGCGTAGACCATCGCCATCACGACCAGTCCGAATGCGAGCGCGATCCCGACCGTGCCGAGCGCACCACGCTCGGCGTCGACGACGATCGCACCGCAGCCGAAGAAGACGAGCGCGAACGTCCCGGCGGCCTCGGCAGCCAGCGCTCGGGTCAGTGGTGACGTCGTATCGGTCATCGTGGTCGGAACCACGAGAGCGGCCCGGAGGCCGCTCTCGTGGGGACAGGTGTCGGAGGGAGAAACTCCTACGAGCGGTTGGCGGCCTTCACCGCGAGGATGAAGTTGGTGCGTGCCCTCTTGGCCTGCTTCGGCGTCAGCGGGATGAAGTCGGCCCGCAGCGCGACCCTCGTCTGGTTCTTGATCATGTAGTCGAGGAACGCCTGCACCTCCGTCCGCTTGAACGACGAGCCCTTCGCGTAGATGAAGAGCGAGCGGCCGAGCGGCTTGTAGGAGTTGCTGAAGACGGTCTCCTTCGACGGAGCGACGCACTGATTCGTCTTCGGGTTCGTGACCTGGATCGCGTTGAGGCGGCTGCGGTTCTCCGCGTAGTAGGAGTAGCCGAAGTACGCCATCCCGCCCCGCTCACCCGAGACACCCTGCACGAGCACGTTGTCGTCCTCGGATGCCTGGAAGTCGGTGCGACTTGCCCGCGAGCGACCGTTGATCGCCTCGGTGAAGTAGTCGAACGTGCCCGAGTCGGTTCCGGGGCCGAACAGCTTGAGCGGCACATCCGGGAAGCCCGCGCGAACGTCCTTCCAGTTGTTGATCTTCGAGCCGGGCTCCCAGATCTTCTTGAGCTCGGCAGTCGTGAGGCAGCGCGCCCACGTGTTCTGCTGGTTCACGACGACGCTGAGCGCGTCGTTCGCGACGGTGAAGGCGCGCCATGAGCCGACGTTGTTGTCCTTGCAGGCCTTGGCCTCGGAGGTGCGCATCGGCCTCGACGCGTCCGCGAGGTCGATCTCGCCCTTGCAGAACCGCTGGAAGCCGCCACCCGTGCCCGAGATGCCGACCGTCACGCGCACGCTGGTCGCGCCCGCGCGCCGGAAGAGCTCCGCGGAAGCCGTCGTATACGGGCCGACCGTCGACGATCCGTCTGCCGTGACCGAGCCGGAGAGCTTCTTCAGGTCGTACTTGGGCGCCTGCATCGAGCCGGCGACCGCTGTCGAGACGATCACGGAAGCTGCAACAACACCTGCAGCCAGCGCAACGCCGCGGCGCCCGAATGTGAATCTCATCGTGTTCCCATCTCCTCGTTTCGGATTGCCCTACGCCGCGATGGTGTCGACGGGCGTGCCGGGTATGGGGCGACGGGGAGTGAACGTCGGGTGGCGAGGTGGTGAACGGCGGCGTCACCCGCAGGAACGGCGGGTGCGGCGCTGAAGCGCCGCACCATGCGTCGCGGCGGTACGTGCACGGCGGCGCCGCTGAAGCGCCGCGC
>JBGSXQ010000119.1:0-2524 GCA_041751315.1 Gaiellaceae bacterium
ACCGAAGCCAGCGCGGCCGATCCGGCCGTCGCGACGTTCGTCGCGGTGGCGACCGGCACGACGCTCGCACTCGTGTTCGCGCTCGCGACACGGACGGACCTCACCGCCCGCGACGCGATGGCATTCGTGCCCGCAGGGCTCTGCTACGGGCTCTCGTACGTCTTCCTCTTCGAGGCATTCTACCGCGGAAAGGTCTCGGTCGTCTCGCCGATCGTCGCGACCGAGTCGCTCTGGGGCGTGCTCCTCTCGTGGCTCGTCTTGCGGAAGTCCGAGCTCGTCGGGCCGCGGCTTCTCGCCGGCGCGGCGCTCGTGGTCGCGGGCGGCGTCTTGATCGCGATCTACCGCTGAGACTCGAGATGGCCGAGGCGCCGCGCGAGCGCGTCGCGAGTCGGCACGAACATGATCTGCTACGGTGCGACTAAGGTTTTCGCTCCGTAACGACTCAAACAAGGAGAACAGGCGACATGGCCAAGACCATCGGCATCGATCTGGGGACGACGAACTCGTGCATGGCCGTCCTCGAGGGATCTGAGCCCACCGTCATCCCGAACGCGGAAGGTGGTCGCACGACCCCGTCCGTCGTCGCGTTCGGCCGTGACGGCCAGCGGCTCGTGGGCGCGCCCGCGAAGCGTCAGCAGGTGACGAACCCGCTGAACACCATCTTCTCGATCAAGCGCTTCATGGGCCGCAAGTTCGACGAGGTGAACGAGGAGATGAAGATCGTCCCGTACGAGGTCGTGAAGGGCGCGAACGACGACGCCCGCGTCACGGCCGAGGGCGAGGAGCTCGCCCCGCCGGAGATCTCGGCGATGATCCTCCAGAAGCTCAAGGCCGACGCCGAGGCATACCTCGGCGAGCCGGTCACGGATGCGGTCGTCACGGTCCCGGCCTATTTCAACAATGCTCAGCGCGAGGCCACCAAGGACGCTGGCAAGATCGCCGGTCTCAACGTCCTGCGCATCATCAACGAGCCGACCGCCGCGGCGCTCGCGTACGGGCTCGACAAGGAAGGCGCCGAGCACACGATCCTCGTGTTCGACCTCGGCGGCGGGACGTTCGACGTCTCCGTGCTCGAGCTCGGCGAGGGCGTCTACCACGTCAAGGCGACGAACGGCGACAACCACCTCGGCGGCGACAACTTCGACAAGGCGGTCGTCGACTGGATGATCGCGGAGTTCAAGCGCGACCAGGGTATTGACCTCGGGCAGGATCCGATGGCGCTGCAGCGGCTCTACGAGGCCGGCGAGAAGGCGAAGGTCGAGCTGTCATCCACGATGACGACGCAGATCAACCTGCCGTTCATCACCGCCACGCCCGAGGGCCCGAAGCACCTCGATCTCCAGCTCACCCGGGCGAAGCTCGACGAGCTCGCGCACGACCTTCTCGAGCGCACCGTCGCGCCGACGAAGCAGGCGCTCGCAGACGCCGGCCTTACGGCGGCCGACATCGAGCACGTCGTGCTCGTGGGCGGCATGACCCGCATGCCTGCCGTGCAGGCCAAGGTGAAGGAGCTCATCGGGAAGGACCCACACAAGGGCGTGAACCCGGACGAGGTCGTCGCCGTCGGCGCGGCCATCCAGGCGGGTGTCCTCATGGGCGAGGTCAAGGACGTCCTCCTGCTCGACGTGACGCCGCTGTCGCTCGGCATCGAGACGAAGGGCGGCGTGTTCACGAAGCTCATCGAGCGCAACACGACCATCCCGACGCGCAAGTCGGAGACGTTCACGACTGCGGAGGACAACCAGCCGTCGGTCGAGATCCACGTCGCGCAGGGCGAGTCCGAGATGGTCTCGTTCAACAAGACGCTCGGCAAGTTCCAGCTCGTCGGCATCCCGCCGGCGATGCGCGGGATGCCTCAGGTCGAGGTCTCGTTCGACATCGACGCGAACGGGATCATCAACGTGTCAGCGAAAGACCTCGGCACCGGCAACGAGCAGCAGATCCGGATCGAGGGCGGCTCGGGGCTCACGGAGGACGAGGTCAACCGCATGGTCTCCGAGGCCGAGTCGCACGCGGGCGAGGCGCACAAGCTGCGCGAGCTCGCAGACGCGCGCAACGCAGGTGAGCAGCTCGCGTACCAGACCGAGCGCACGCTCGCCGAGCACCGCGACAAGGTCCCCGAGGGCGACGCCTCGACGATCGAGGGTCGGATCATGGAGCTGCGGCATGCCGCGGAGGGCGCGGATCTCGCGGACATCCAGGCGAAGACGAGTGCTCTCGAGGAGGCAACACGCGGCTTGGCCGACGCGATCTATGCGCAGGCTCAGGCCTCGCAGGCGGGCGCTCAGACGTCAGGCAACGGCGACGGTGTCGCCGACGACGAGGTCGTCGAGGACGCCGACTTCGAGGTCATCGACGAAGAGGAAGCGGCGAAGTCGTGAGCGACGAGCTCACGGAGACGCAGGGGGGGTCAGACCCCACGGGTCTGACCCCTGACGACGGCGCTCCGGCTCCCGACCCGCTCGAGACCGCGCTCGCCGAGCGCGACGCGTACCTCGACCTCGCGCAGCGCGTCCAGGCCGAG
>JBGSXQ010000120.1:0-6213 GCA_041751315.1 Gaiellaceae bacterium
TGAACTGACGCGACGAAAGAGCGCGCTCGAGAACGCGTCGCTCCCGGGAAAGCTCGCCGACTGCACGATCAAGGATCCCGAGTCCGCCGAACTCTTCATCGTGGAGGGCGACTCCGCCGGCGGCTCCGCGAAGCAGGCGCGCGACCGCACGACGCAGGCAATCCTGCCGCTCCGCGGGAAGATCATCAACTCGGAGAAGAATCGCATCAACAAGGTGCTCTCCAATACGGAGATCCAGGCGATGATCACCGCGATCGGCACCGGCTTCGGCGACGAGTTCGACATCACGAACCTGCGCTACGGGCGCGTCATCGTCATGACGGATGCCGACGTGGACGGCGCCCACATCCGCACCCTCATTCTCACGTTCCTCTACCGGACGATGCCCGAGCTCTTCGAGCGCGGCCACATCTACATCGCAGTTCCGCCGCTCTACCATGTGAAGCTCGGCAGCCGGGGCATGTACTTCGAGAAGGACGCGCAGCTGGAGGATCTCCTCGTTCGCGAGCGCGTGAAGGACATGGTCGTCACGGCACGCGACGATCGCGAGACGACCTTGACCGAGGCACGCTGGACCCGCCTCGCTCGCGACGTCGGCCATCTGGAGGCATGGACGGCGAAACTCGAGGCCGAGTTCGGGTCGGCCGCTCGCTTCGCGATCTCGCACGGACTGGTCGAGGCCGAGGCGGGCGGTGCACCCGATGCCGCCGCGCTGGTTGCGGCGATACCGCCGAACGGCTACGAGTTGACGGTCGAGAAGGAGGTCGACGAGGCACTCCACGTGCGTGTCGTCGAGACGGAGACGAGCACCGCCCACCGCGTCGTGCTGCCGATAGCGATGCTCACGTCGACAACGTACGCTGCGGTTCAGCGCGCGTACGCCAAGGTGGGCGAGATCGTCGGTCTCCCACCGTTCACGGTGGCTTTCGGAAACAAGTCCGCGAGAGCAGAGACGTTCGGCGATCTGCGCACGAGCACTCTCGACCTCGCGAAGGAGGGCATGACCATCAGCCGCTTCAAGGGCCTCGGCGAGATGAATCCCGAGCAGCTGTGGGAGACGACGATGGATCCGACGAAGCGCATGCTCATCCGGGTCGAAGTCGAGGACGCCGCCGCAGCCGACCGCGTGTTCTCGACGCTGATGGGCGACCAGGTGGAGCCGCGCCGGCTCTTCATCGAGCAGAACGCCAAAGACGTGAGATTCCTCGATGTCTGACGTCGTGGAGCCGCTCGGCGCAGGACGTATCGAGCCGCGCGAGCTCGAGCAGGAGATGCGCTCGAGCTACCTCGACTACGCGATGAGCGTGATCGTCGGACGAGCGCTTCCGGACGTCCGCGACGGCCTCAAGCCCGTGCACCGCAGGATCCTGTGGGCGATGCACGACGCCGGACATCAGCCCAACCGCCCCTATGTCAAGTGCGCTCGCGTGACCGGCGACGTGATGGGCAAGTACCACCCGCACGACTCGAGCTCGATCTACGACGCCATCGCGCGGCTCGTCCAGCCGTTTTCGCTCCGCTATCCGCTCGTCGACGGGCAAGGGAACTTCGGCTCGATTGACGACGACCCGCCGGCTGCCGAGCGCTACACGGAGTGCCGTCTCGCGAAGCTCGCCACCGAGATGCTCCGCGACATCGACTCGGATACGGTCAACTTCGGCCCCAACTACGACGAGTCGCGTCGCGAGCCGCAGGTGCTTCCGTCGCGGTTCCCGAACCTGCTCGTCAACGGATCGACGGGCATTGCGGTGGGGATGGCGACGAACATCCCGCCACACAACCTCTCCGAGACGATCGACGCCGTCGTGGCGCTCATCGACAAGCCCACCGCGAGCGTCGAGGACCTCATGTCGTACGTCAAGGGTCCGGACTTTCCCACCGGCGCTATCGTCGTCGGCCGGTCTGGAGTTCGCGACGCGTACCGAACCGGCCGCGGACGGATCGTCATGCGCGCACGGGCCCACGTCGAGGAGCTTCGCGGAGGGAAGAGCGCGATCATCGTCACGGAGCTGCCCTACGGCGTGAAGAAGGGCGGAGACAGCGGCGTCATCTCGAAGATCGCCGATCTCGTTCGCGAGAAGGTGATCACCGAGGTCTCCGATCTCCAGGACTACTCGGACAAGACGGGTATGCGCATCCAGATCGAGTTGAAGCGCGAGGCGGTGCCGCAAGTCGCGCTGAACAAGCTCTTCAAGCACACCGCCCTGCAGACGACGTTCGGTTACAACGCCGTCGCACTGGTCGATGGCGTGCCCCGGACGCTGTCGCTCCTCGAGTTCGTCCGGCACTACCTCGACTTCCAGCGCGAGGTCGTCACCCGCCGCTCGCAGTTCGAGCTGCGGAAGGCAGTTGCCAGGGCGCACGTTCTCGAGGGCTACCTCATCGCCCTCGACAATCTCGACGAGGTCATCCAGCTGATCCGCGCCTCCGACGACGCCGACGAGGCGCGGACGGGGCTGATGGAGCGTTTCGGGCTCAGTGAGCTCCAGGCGCAGGCGATCCTCGATCTGCGGCTGCGCGCGCTCACGGGGCTCGAGCGCAAGCGCGTGGAGGACGAGTACGCCGATCTCCAGGAGCGCATCGGGGAGCTCAGGGCGCTGCTCGGCGACGAGGGCCACATCGCCGCGCTGATCAAGGAGGAGCTGCTCGAGCTCAAGGAGATCTACGGGCGCAACAACGAACGGCGCACGGAGATCGTGGCCGGCGACACCGACCTCGAGCTCGAGGACATGATCGCCGAGGAGGACATGGTCATCGCGATCACCAAGTCCGGCTACATCAAGCGCCTGCCCGTCACGACCTACAAGGAGCAGCGTCGCGGCGGCATCGGCGTCATGGGCATGGATATGAAGGACGACGACTACATCGAGCACCTCTTCGTCGCCTCGACGCACGACTACATCCTCTTCTTCACGACGGTGGGCAAGGTGTATCGGCTGAAGGTGCACGAGCTTCCGCTCGGCTCGCGGCAGTCGAAGGGCCGCGCGATCGTGAATCTCCTTCCCTTCCGCCAGGACGAGGATGTCCAGGCAGTCATCGCGACGCGTAACTTCGAGGAGGCGAAGTACCTGGTCTTCGCGACCCGCAAGGGGATGGTGAAGAAGACCGAGTTCATCGCCTACAACACACCGCTCAAGGCCGACGGCATCATCGCCATCAAGCTGCGCGAGGACGACCAGCTCATCGGCGTGCGGCTCGCGGACGACAGCGACGACATCCTCATGGTCTCGCGTTTGGGCCAGGCCGTGCGGTTCCACGGTAGGCAGGCGCGGGCGATGGGCCGCGACACGTCGGGTGTCGCAGGGATGAAGCTCAGAGCTGACGACGAGGTCATCGAGGTCGACATCGCCGACGACGAGGCGGATCTCCTCGTCGTCACGCAGAACGGCTACGGCAAGCGAACGCGCGTCGGGGACTATCCGGTCAAGGGCCGTGGGACGATGGGCGTGAAGACGGTGCAGCTCGTCGAGAGCAAGGGCCGCCTCGCCGGTGCACGGATCGTGCGCGACGGGTACCAGGTGATGCTCATCTCCGACGGCGGCACGGTCATCAAGATCCCGGTCGACGGCATCCGTCGCGCGGGCCGCTCGACGCAGGGCGTGATCGTCATGCGCCTGCGCGAGAGCGAGCAAGTCGCGACGCTCGCTCCCGTCATCGGCGCTGACGACGAGCCCGAACTCGACGATCCCGATGTGGCTGTCGGCGCGACCCCGAGGCTCGAGTCAGAGCCCGAGACGATCGAGGACGAGCCGACCGCCTGAGCTACGCACCGTCCCCGTCATCGGCAAGCTTGGAAAGCGCGGTCAGCAGGTCGATCGGGATCGGAAACACGATCGTCGAGTTGTTCGAAGCCCCGATCTCGAGCAGCGTCTGCAGGTATCGCAGCTGCACCGTGATCGGCTCCTGCGACATGACCGCCGCGGCGTCCTTGAGTCGCTCGGACGCCTGGTACTCGCCCTCCGCGGAGATGACCTTCGCCCGCCGCTCTCGCTCTGCCTCGGCTTGACGCGCCATCGCGCGCTGCATGCCGGCCGGGATCTCGACGTCCTTCACCTCGACGACCGACACCTTGATGCCCCAGGGCGAGGTCGCCTCGTCGATGATCGACTGCAGGATCGCGTTGATCTTGTCGCGCTCGGAGAGGAGCTCGTCGAGAACGTGCTGGCCGAGCACCGAGCGCAGGGTCGTCTGCGCGATCTGGGACGTCGCGACCATGTAGTTCTCGACCTGTGTGATCGCGTTGTTCGGCTCGACGATGCGGAAGTAGGCCACGGCGTTGACGCGCACCGGCACGTTGTCTTTCGTGATGACCTCCTGGGGCGGCACGTTGAGCGTCACCGTGCGGAGGTCGACCTTGACCATTCGGTCGACGAGGGGGATGAGCAGGAACAGGCCTGGGCCCTTGGGGACTGGGAGCAGGCGGCCGAGTCGGAAGATCACGCCGCGCTCGTACTCGCGCGCGATCTTGACCGCGGCGAACAGGAACAGGACGACGACGACGAGCGCTACGACGAGCACGATCAGGCCGGCTGACACATCCATCAGGTTGGTTCCTCCCGGTTCGGTGTGAACATGGATCGTACGGTGAGCCGGAGATCGTCACCGACTTCCTCGACGCGAACCCGCTCGCCCGCGACGAGCGACCCGCCACCGGCGACGTGCGCGCGCCAGAGCTCGCCGTCGACGAGCACCATCCCGTCACGGCGCATGATGCCTTCGTGGCCGACCATGCCCTGCACGCCGACGGCTGCAGGCATCCGCGCGGCCCGTAGCGCCCGTGTCATCGCGAAGCCGAGCAGCAGCGCGAGGGTCGCGGCGATGCCGATCGCGATGGGCATCGACACCTGGTATGCGTCTCCGGCAGGGTCGAAGAGGATGAGCGACCCCAGGACGAACATGACCGCACCGCCGACCGAGAGCGCGCCGTGGGTCGGGACGAAGGCCTCGGCTATGAAGAAGGCGGCGGCGAGGAGCATCAACAGCAGCCCCGCCAGCGAGACGGGGAGCACCTGCAGCCCGTACAGGCCGAGGATCAGCGAGATCGCGCCGACGGTTCCCGGGAACACGAGGCCGGGATTCCAGAGCTCCACGACGATGCCGATGAGGCCGATCGAGAGCATCAGCGTGATGAGGTTCGGGTCGACGAGGAAGTCCCGAGCGCGCTGCCAGAAGCTCATCTCGACCTCCTCGATCTGCGCGCCGGCCGTCTCGAGCACAAAGCCCTTCGGGACGGTCTTCATCCCGTCGATCTTGCTCAGCAGCGCTGGGATCGTCGGCGCGATCACTTCGACGAGCCCGATCTCGAGCGCTTCCCGAGCACCGAAGTTCGATGCTTCGGTGACCATCTTGCGCGCGGCAGCCACGTTGCGGTCGTGCTCCCGCGCGAGCTCTCCCACGTACGCAGCTGCGTCGTTGACGATCTTGCGGCGCAGGTCCTCGGAGATGTCCTCGCCGCTCAGGGAGATGGGCGTCGACGAGCCGATGTTCGTCTGCGGCGCCATCGCTGCGACGTCGGCGGCCATGGTGATCACGGCACCGGCGGAGTCGGCACTCGACCCCGGCGGGGCGACGTAGACGACTACCGGCACCTCGGAGGCGAGGAAGCGCTTCACGATTCCTCGCATCGACGAGGCGAGCCCGCCGGGCGTGTCGAGAACGAGCACCATCGCCGCGTACTCGCCGTCCTCGGCGCGGCTCACTGCGTCCTCGACGTACTCCTGGGTGACCGGGTTGATGTCGTTCGCGAGGTGAACCGCGAGAACGCGATTCGCACCGTTCTGCGCGAGAACGCCCGGCGCCGCCGCGAGTGCTCCGAGAAAGAGCAAGGCAGCGAGAAATCCCCGCAAACGACGGCCTGGCACCGGTGTAAGGATTCTATCAGCGGAGGTTCGGCACCCTTGCTGGCGAAGGAGTTCGGGGTCACCCTGGTTCTCTCGTGCGCCGCCTCCTCTTCGCATCGCTCGTTGTCCTCGCGGCGCTGAGCGCCGTCGCGCCCGCGTTTGCGGCGTCGAGCGTGACGACCGTCGACCTCACCCGAGCCGGTGCGCGGTCCTTCGAGCTGCCAGATCACGTATCACGCTTCACGCTGGCCGGTGTCCACTGGCGCGGCTCGGGAGAAGTCCGATTCAGGACCCGCACGGCGAGCGGCCTCTGGAGCCGCTGGCGAGCGGCCGCGCCGGAAGACGAGGACGGGCCGGATGTAGGCGCGCGCGA
>JBGSXQ010000121.1:0-3035 GCA_041751315.1 Gaiellaceae bacterium
AGCGGGCTGGTCTCGGTGTCCGGGCTCGCCGTCGAAAGTGCGAGGTGGCGGGCGCGGTCGAGGGGATCAGCGACGATGACGGCGAGGCGTCCGTGTGCGCGCCGTCGCTCGTCCGGGGACACACCGTGGTAGACCGCCGACGCGAGCAGCGGATGCGTGAAGCGAATCGTCCCCTCCGTTCGCTCGATTACGCGCGCGGCAACAGCGCGGTCGAGTACGGGCTCGGTGACATCGAGGCGTGCGAAGAGCTCAGCAGACGGGCGCCCCACGGCAGCTGCGAGGAGCAGCGACGCTCGCGTTGCAGGTGGCAGCTCGTCGAGACGTGCACGAACCAGTCCCTCCAGTGTCTCCGGAACGCGGAGCGACTCGATGGGGTCGATGTGTGCGCCCAGGGCTCGGGCTAGCTCGAGCGCGTAGAAGGGATTCCCACCGGACGTCTCGTGTACGCGTAGCAGGGTCGGGCGTGGCAGCTTGAGCTCGAGCTGTGCCTGGAGCAGGTGGTGAACGGCGCCAAGGCTGAGCGGGCCGACGTGCAGCCGTTCTACTCGGTCGTCGCGAATCGCCGACTCGAGGATCGGCGTCTCCGCACGTTCGCCGAGGCGACGGGCGAGCAGGAGGAGGATCGGCCGATCGCCCAACCGGCGCAGCGCAAAAGCGAGTGCGCTCCCCGAGGACGGATCGAGCCACTGGGCGTCGTCGATCGCGAGGACAACTAACTCGTCGGTGGCCAGAATCTCCAGCGCGCTGCGAACCGCAACACCGAGTGTGCGTGGATCCAAGCCGTCAGGATTTTCCTCAACGAGGAGCGCTGCCTCGAGCGCGCGGCGCCTGGGCGCCGGTAACGCCGGCAGCACGCTCTCGAGCACATTCTCGAACAGGTCGCCCAGGCCGGCGTGGGTCAGCCCTCGTTCCGCTTCGGCCGGCTGCGATACGAGGACACGGAACCCTCGTTCACGAGCGGCCTCGACGCCCGCACGCCAGAGGGTCGACTTCCCGATTCCGGCTTCGCCTTCGATTACGAGCGCGGACGATCCTTCGATCGAGCGGTCGACAAAGGCGATGACCGAATCGAACTCCTCGGCCCTCCCGACGATCTCTCTGTTCGCCACCTCAACGCGATCGTGACATGACGGCAACCGGAAGTCAGCTCACCGCAGGCACCATGTCGCGTCATGGCCGAGAGTCAGAAGCCCTACAAGCTGTATCGCGGCGGTCGCAAGAAGGGCAAGGTGCCACTCCAGGCGGCGAAGCCTGCGAAGGCGCGGACCGTGCGACAGGACAGACCGCCGCGACGGAGACGCTGGTGGCTCTGGGCGGCGCTTGCGCTCCTCGGCCTCCTCCTCCTTGCAGGCATCTGGGGGCTCCTCGGCTTCCGCGCGTTCGCGGGCGGTGTCGACGAGGCGAACGCACGGCTGCCGAGCAACGCCAAGGCCCAGCTCGCAAAGCGCGACCGCTCGATCCTGTCGGAGCCGACGACCCTCCTCGTGATCGGCACCGACGGCGGCCGCGCGCCCGGACGCGAGGACGCAAATCGCTCCGACTCGATGCTGCTCATGCACCTCGATCCCGAGACGCACCGCGTGGCCTACCTCTCGATCCCGCGCGACCTCCAGGTCGAGATTCCCGGCCACGGCACCTCGAAGATCAACGCCGCGAACCAGCTCGGCGGGCCGGCGCTGACGCTGGCCACGATCAAGGCGCTGACGGGCCTCGCCATCGACCACGTCGTCGTGGTCGACTTCGACGGGTTCAAGGAGCTCATCGACGCGATCGGCGGCATCGAGGTCAACGTGCCGAAGGCGATGCTCTCCAACCACTTCGACTGCCCGTACAAGCCCGCCCGCTGCGCCGAGTGGGACGGCTGGCGTTTCGAGAAGGGCCTGCAGCGCATGGACGGCCGACGAGCCCTCGTGTACTCGCGAATCCGGACGAACCGGCTCGACCCCTCGGACTCCGACATCACGAGGGGCAACCGCCAGCAGATCGTGGCAGACGCGGTCGGAAACGAGATCGCGAGCTTCGGGACGTTCCTGCGCCTGCCGTTCATGGGTGGAGACCTCGCCGCACCGCTCGCCACCGACCTCTCCGCCTGGGAGCTCGCGCAGATCGGCTGGATCAGGTTCCGCTCGTCGGGATCGCTGCGCTGCCGCCTCGGTGGCACGTCGAGCTCGCTCGGCGGGGAGTCCGTCCTCCTCGGGTCCGAGGACAACGTCGCCGTGATCTCGATGTGGCTCGGCAGGTCGGCGCCACTCGCTCCGCCCAAGGGCGATCTCTACGGCGCGGGCTGTACGCGCCGCTAGGTGCCTAGGTCGAGTCCGAGGCGGGCTTGGGCTTCGCGTCCGCTGACTTCTTCTCGGCCGGCTTCTCCGCTGACTTCTCGGTCGAGGACGACGATGCCTCGCCGTCCCTCGCGGCCTTCGTCTTCTTCGACGCGTAGTCCGTCGAGTAGAAGCCCGACCCCTTGAAGTGGACCGCCACCGGGAAGAGGAGCTTCTCGACCGGGCCGGCGCCGCACGTCACGCACGTCTCGGCGGGCGCGTCGCTCATCTTCTGGAAGAGCTCGAACGTGTGGCCGTTCGGGCAGCGGTACTCGTAGATCGGCACAGTGGCCGGGAAATCTAGCCCGGAGAGCTCTGATCCTGCTCGCGGTCGAGCAGCTCGAGATGGCACGGGGCGCTCTCGAAGGCCGCAAGACCACGCGGGCGGGCGCGCCGGCGCTGGGCTCGACGCCTCCGCGTGACTGCCGCGATCGCGGCTGACGCGCCGACGACGCCTCCGAGGAGGAACGTACGTAGGCCACCGCGCCGTTCGTTGCCGTCCACACGCGGATCTTACGATGGCCCTCGCGATGCTGGTGTGCACTCTCGGAGATCTCAGTCTCGACGTCGTCGTGCGCCTCGCCGGGCCGATGGCTCCTGGCGGCGACACCGATGCCGAGATCGCGGTGGGGCCAGGAGGCCAGGCGGCGAACGTCGCCGCGTGGGCGGCCGAGCTCGGTGGACGCGCCCGCTTCATCGGGAAGACGGGCGTGGACG
>JBGSXQ010000122.1:0-9724 GCA_041751315.1 Gaiellaceae bacterium
GGCAAACCGGGCTGCGGCGCGCTGCATCTGCCTGCCGCTGCGAACCCGCGCGGCGTCGCACTCGGCTGGGCGGTCGCCGCCGACGCCGATGAGACGAACCCCGAGCCGATCGAGCTCCTCGTCGTCTCCGGTGACGAGGCCGCGTCCAACCCCGACGTCCGTGCGCTCGCCGAACAGGCGAAGCGCGTCCTGGTTCTCACGATGTTCCACGAGCTTGCGGGGGGCTGGGCCGACCTGATCCTCCCCTCCACCGGCGCGCTCGAGCGCGACGGCACCTCGATGAACCTCGAGGGCCGCGTCCAGCGGCTTCGCCGCACGGTTCCGCCACCGTGTCCGGACGAGCTCGCCTGGATCTCGAAGCTCGCGGCGCGGTTCGACGTCGAGCTGCCGCCGCACGCTGCAGGGGTGTTCGCCGAGCTCGCCGCAGGAGTCTTCCGCGATCTCAGGCTCGAGGACCTCGGCCCGCACGCCCCACTTCCTGTCCGGCAGGCCTACGTCCCACCGCCTCCGGCGAGCACGCCTGACCACGCGGAACGCCCGGGGGCGGCGCTCCGCCTGCACCGCTACCGGGCACTCTTCTCGGGCCCGGCGGTCGAGAGAGTCGCCGAGCTCGGCTTCCAGCGGCCCGCTCGGGAGGTGGAGCTGTCGACCGCGGATGCCGCGTCGCGCGGAATCGTGAACGGAGACGCAGTCGTCGTCCGTTCGAACGGCACCTCGGTCGAGCTGCGTGCCCGCGTGAACAGGCGGCTGATAGACGGCGTCGCGCGCGTCGCGGACGAACACGCGGTAGACCTCCATCCGACCGTCGAGGTGCTGAAGCCGTGAGCACACCGCAGGTCGAATGGTGGGTGAGCCTCATCCAGGCATTCGTGATCATCAACCTCGTGATGGCGACGTTCGCCTACCTCACGCTCACCGAACGCAAGGTCATGGCCCGGATGCAGCTGCGCTACGGGCCGAACCGCGCGGGGCCGTTCGGGCTCCTCCAGCCGATCGCCGACCTTCTGAAGCTCCTCCACAAGGAGAGCTTCCAGCCGGCATCAGCCATCGACTGGGCATTCATCGCCGGGCCGTTCCTTGCGGTCTTCACCGCTCTGACGACGTTCTCGGTGATCCCGTTCGGGCCCGGCTGGGAGATCGGTGGCGTCTACATCCCCGGCCAGGTCGCCGACCTCGACATCGCGCTCATCCTCATCTTCGCGATCGGGTCGATCGGTGTGTACGGGTTCATCCTCGGCGGCTGGTCGTCCGACTCGAAGTACGCCCTTCTCGGCTCCATGCGCACATGCGCCCAGCTCGTGTCGTACGAGGTCTCGCTCGCCCTCTCGGTGCTCGGCGTCGTGATCATGGCCGGGACGCTGTCGCTCACGGAGATCGTCGCGGCGCAGGACGACACCTGGTGGTACGCCGCGCCCCAGTTCGTCGGGCTGATCATCTTCCTGCTCGCGGGCACGGCCGAGACCGCGCGTGCTCCGTTCGACCTGCCCGAGGCAGAGCAGGAGATCGTCGCGGGGTACCACACCGAGTACGGGGGGATGCGCTTCGGGCTCTTCTCGATGTCCGAGTACATCAATCTCATCACGCTGTCGGCGCTCTGCGTAACGCTCTTCCTGGGCGGCTGGCACGGGCCCGGCTTCGACGGGCCCTCCTGGACGGGGCCGCTCTGGTTCATCGGCAAGCTCGTGTTCCTCCTCTTCCTCTTCATCTGGATGCGCACGACGCTCCCGCGGCTGCGCTACGACCAGCTCATGCGCTTCGGCTGGAAGGTGCTCCTCCCCGTGGCGACGATCAACGCGGTGATCACGGCTGTCCTCGTGGTGGCCCTATGAGCCCGCAGCCGCTGGACACCTTCAAGGGCTTTGCCGTCACGTTCCGGCAGATCTTCCGCAAGCCGATCACGCAGCAGTACCCCGAGTACAAGCGGCCGGTGTACCCGCGATTCCGCGGGCGGCACCGGCTCCACACGCACGAGAACGGGCTCGAGAAGTGCGTCGGCTGCTCGCTGTGCGCGGCCGCCTGTCCCGCCGACTGCATCCGTGTCGTCGCGGAGGAGAACACCGCCGAGAACCGCGTCTCCGCCGGAGAGCGCTACGCGCGAATCTACGAGATCAACATGAGCCGCTGCATCTTCTGCGGCTACTGCGAGCTCGCGTGCCCGTTCGACGCGATAACCCTCGGCAACGAGTTCGAGATCGCCGAGTACTCGCGCGACGACCTCATCTATACGAAGGACATGCTGCTCGCGGAGCCGATCAAGCGCGTTCCGGTCGCGGATCCGCGGCTCTACGACACGCCCGAGCCCGCTTTCAAGACGTCCAGCTGATGGCCAACGTCCTCGTCTGGTTCATCTGGTTCGTCGCGGCTGCCGCGTGCATCGGGACGGGGGTGCTCGTGGTGAGCATGACGAACCCGTTCTACTCCGCGCTCTCGCTGATCGGGAACCTCGCGTCGCTCGCCGTTCTCTTCCTGCTGCTCTCGGCGGAGTTCCTCGCCGCGGCGCAGGTCCTCGTGTACGGGGGGTCGGTGATGGTGATGTTCCTGTTCGTCATCGCGTACCTCGGTGGGCGTGCGGACGCACCGTGGGCGGGCGGGCCGCGCCTCCTGCGCGGAGCGGCAGTAGTCGCCGCGGTGGCGCTCCTCGTCGAGATCGTCGTCGTGCTCGGGCTCGCCTGGGGCGACAACCTCACGGATCCGGCCGAGATCGAGGCGGCGTTCGGCTCGCCTGCGTCGATCGGCGCGGCGTTCCTCACCGATCACCTGCTCGCGTTCGAGATCACCTCGATCGTGCTGCTCGTGGCGGCGGTCGGCGGCGTGATCCTCGGAACGACGCCCGAGAAGGACGAGGAGGTCGCCGATGGACGGGCCTGATGTGGGTTGGTACCTCGTCGTTGCCGCCATCCTCTTCGGCATCGGCGCGCTCGGGGTCATGCTCCGGCGCAGCCCGCTGATCGTCCTGCTCTCGCTCGAGATCATGCTGAACGCGGCCAACCTCACGCTCATCGCGTTCGCGCGCCAGCACGGTGACATCAGCGGCCAGATCTTCGCGCTCGCGGTGATGGCCGTCGCGGCCGCCGAGGTCGCGATCGGCCTCGGCCTCATCGTCGCGATGGCGCGCCGCGGGATGCTCCTCGACGTCGACCAGGCCAGCGCTCTCCGCGGATGACCATCACCGGCGCCTGGGTCTGCCTCCTCGCGCCGCTGGCCGGTGCGATCGCGATCACGCTCGCCGGCACGCGGATCTCGCGGCGCACGGCGGCGTACATCTCGACGCTCACGACGTTCGTCGCGTTCGGTGGAGCGCTCGTCGCGTTCCTCGGGCTCTGGGCCACGGATCACGGCGACCGCGAGATCGTCTCGACGGCGTACACGTGGCTCGAGTCGGGCGACTTCCGCGTCGAGCTGCAGATCCTGCTCGACACCCTCTCGAGCACGATGATGCTGATCGTCTCGGGCGTCGGCGGGCTCATCGTCTGGTACTCGATGGGGTACATGGCCGGCGACGACGAGGAGCGTCGCTACTTCGCGTACATGTCGCTCTTCGTCTTCTCGATGCTCATGCTCGTGCAGGCGGGAAACCTGCTCCTGCTGCTCGTCGGCTGGGGGCTCGTCGGCCTCGCGTCGTACCTGCTGATCGGGTTCTGGCATCACAAGCCCGAGGCCGTCGCGGCCGCGAAGAAGGCATTCGTCATGAACGCGATCGGTGACGCGACGCTGGCGCTCGCGCTCGTCCTGCTCATCTGGGAGACCGGGACGCTGACGTACCTCGGCGTCTTCGAGGACGTCGACGGGCTGTCGACGACGACCGTGAACCTCGTCGCACTCGGCCTCCTCGGCGGCGCGGTCGCAAAATCAGCGCAGATCCCGCTCCACACATGGCTTCCGGACGCGATGGAGGGGCCGACCCCGGTCTCGGCACTCATCCACGCCGCAACGATGGTGACTGCCGGCGTCTACCTCCTCGTTCGCGCGAGCCCGATCTTCGAAGCCGCGCCCGACGTCCAGGCGCTCGCCGCGATCCTCGGAGCGATCACGCTCCTCGTCGCGGGCGTCATCGCCCTCGTGCAGTGGGACATCAAGCGCGTCATCGCGTACTCGACGATGTCGCAGATCGGCTACATGTTCGTGGCGGCCGGGATCGGCGCGTACGGCTACGCGATCTTCCACCTGATGACGCACGCCTTCTTCAAGGCGCTGCTGTTCATGACCGCCGGCGTCGTCATCCACCACCTCGGCGGCGAGCAGGACATCCGCAAGATGGGCGGTTTGCGCGGGCTCATGCCGCGTACTCACCTCGCGTTCCTCGTTGGCGCGCTCGCGCTCGCGGGCATCCCGATCTTCTCGGGGTTCTGGTCGAAGGACGGCATCGTCGCGGCCGCGCTGGCCGACGGCGGAGCGCTCGGCTACTCCCTGTACGCGGCCGCGCTCGTAGGAGCACTCCTCACCGGCCTCTACACATTCCGCCTGTACTTCACGGTCTTCCGCGGCGAGCCGAGCGACTTCGTGAAGGAGCATGCGCAAGAAGATCACGGCGAGGGCCCGCGCTCCATGCTCATCCCGGTCGGCGTGCTGAGCGTGCTCGCGACCATCGGAGGGCTCGTCGCGATCCCGGGCGTGTGGGAGCCGTTCCTGCACTGGATCGACGAGACGGTTGAGCCGACGGTGAAGGCGACGGTGACCCAGGACTACGCCACGAGCGCGGTCGCCGTCACGCTCGGGCTCGTCGGGTTCCTGCTCGCCCGCCGCGCGTTCGACGCCGGGCGTCAGCTCGTCACGGGCCCCGCTGTCTGGCGGGTGCTCGAGCACAAGCTCTACGTCGACGAGGCGTACGACGCGCTCTTCTTCCGACCGGCCGCAGCACTCTCGACGGCGTTGCGAAGAAACGTCGAGGAGCCTCTCGTCGAGCGCTCGCTCGACGAGATCGGCGCTGGCACGCTCCAGGTCGGTGGCGAGGTCGCGCGTGCGCAGACGGGTCTCCTGCGCACGTACGCCATCGCGCTCGCCTTCTCCGTCGTCGTCCTCGTCGTCGTCTTCGTGGCGGTGCGGTAGATGCTGACGACCGCGCTGATCCTCTTCCCGATCGCGGCCGCGCTCGTCGTCGCGATCCTCCCGCTTCCGCGCGAGACGACTGCCGGCTTGGCCCTCCTGGCCGCGCTCATGGAGGTCGGCCTCTGGATCACAGCGGTCACGCAGTTCGATTTCGACGACGGCAGCCTCCAGCTCGGGACGACACGCGAGTGGGTCGAGAGCCTCGGGATCTCGTACTCCGTGGGCTTCTACGGCTTCTCGCTCTGGCTCGTGGGCGCGAGCGTCGTCGTCTTCGCCGCGGCGATCGGCTACGCCCTGTGGGCCGGCCGCGAACGCACGCGCGCCTACCACGCGCTCATGCTGCTCCTGCTCGGGGCGGTCGTGGCGACCTTCACCGCGCAGGACCTGCTCCTCTTCTACGCCGCGTTCGAGCTCATGTTGATTCCGCTCTACGTCCTCGTCGGTGTGTGGGGAGGGGAGCGAAGGCAGGCCGCGACCGTGACGTTCGTCATCTACACGATGGCCGGATCGCTGCTGATGCTCGCATCGGTCGTGGCCTTCGGCGTGACGCAGGGAACGTTCTCGCTCACGGCCGGCGAGACGAGCGACAACGTCTGGATCTTTCTCGGCTTCGCGATCGCGTTCGCCGTGAAGGCGCCGCTCTTCCCGTTTCACGGCTGGCTGCCGCTCGCGTATCGCGAGGCGCCGGTGGAGGTTGCGGCCGTGCTCTCGGCGGTCGTGTCGAAGACGGCGATCTACGGGTTCATTCGGATCGGCCTAGAGTCGTTCCCCGAACCTGCCGACGACTTGTCGGGGCTCATTCTCGTGCTCGCGTGCGCGGGCCTCGTCTACGGCTCGCTGCTCGCATTCCGCGCACCGGATCTCCGCGGCGTGATCGCGTACTCCTCGATGGCGCAGATGGGCCTCATCACGGTCGGCGTCTTCGCGTTCGACGACCTCGGGCTCGACGGGGCGATCTTGCAGTCGGTCGCGCACGGGCTCGTCTCGGCGAGCATGTTCCTGCTCGTCGGGATGGTGGAGCGGCGCTGCGGCACCAGCGACGTCGATGCGCTGGGAGGCATGGCGAGAGGCCGACCGTCCCTCACCACCGTGGTGCTGATCGCGGGGCTGATTGCGCTGGCCGTGCCCGGTTCGGCCACGTTCGCGGGCGAGTTCCTGATCATGGCCGGCGCCTACGACCAGGGGTGGGGCTACTCGGTGGTCGTCGCGCTCGGGATCGTGCTCGCCGCGATGTACACCCTGCGCGTGATCTCGGCGATCCTGCACGTCGAGCCAGGACGCGCGGTGCGCAAGGAAGCACTCGACCTGCGTCCCGGTGAGCTCGCGCTCGTCCTGCCGCTGCTCCTCCTGCTGCTCGGCCTCTCTGTCTGGCCGGCAGTGGTGAGCCAGAGCGCCTTCGCCGCGTCGACCCTCGCGGAGATCCTGCCGTGATCGACACGCCCACCGTCGACTGGCTCGCGCTCTCGCCGACGATCGCCTTGCTTGCCGCCGCAGGCATCGCGCTCCTGTCGGTGCTGCTTCCCCCGTGGATGCGCAAGGGCGTCTCGGCGGGTGTGGCGCTCGTCGGGTTCGTCGTCGCGGCCGGGCTCGCCGGCTGGGTCTTCGACGAGAGCGCGGCTCCCGAGGCGCTTCTCGAGGGCTCGATGGTGCGCGACCAGCTGGCGGCGCTCGCGCAGCTGATCCTCGCGGTCACCGGAGCTGCCGTCGTGCTCGCATCGTGGGGCGAGCGACGTCGCGAGAACCACGCCGAGTACTACGCGCTGCTCGCGACCGCAGGCGCCGGGATGGTCTTCTTCGTCGGCGCCGGCGATCTGATGACGCTGTTCCTCGGGCTCGAGTGGTTCTCGCTCTGCCTCTACGTCCTCGTCGCCTTCGACAACGAGAGAGAGACGTCGCTCGAGGCGGGGCTGAAGTACCTCATCGTGGGCGGGCTCGGCTCGGCCGTGCTCCTCTTCGGATCGGCGCTCGTCTACGGAGCCACGTCGGAGCTGAGCTTCGGCGCCATCGCCTCGGCCGACGTCGCCAGCGACGCATTCCTGTACGCGGGCCTCGCGATGATCCTCGCCGGGCTCGCCTTCAAGGTCTCCGCAGCCCCGTTCCACATGTGGACACCCGACGTGTACCAGGGATCACCGACCGCGTTGACGGCCTTCATGTCGGCGGCGACGAAGGTGGCCGCGCTCGTCATCACCTTGCGCATCCTCGTCACCGCCTTCCCCGCGCAGGCGAACGTGTGGACGATCGCGGTCGCCGTGCTCGCAGCGATCTCGCTCGTGTGGGGGAATCTCGGCGCGCTCGCGCAGCGCGACCTGAAGCGCATCCTCGCGTACTCCTCGATCTCGCACGCGGGCTTCATGCTCATGGCCGTCGCGGCGAACACGGCGCTCGGCGGCGAGGCGCTCCTCTACTACCTCGTCCCCTACTGCGCGATGTCGGTCGGAGCGTTCGCCGTCGTCGCGGCGCGGGAGCGCGAGCTCCAGGCGCCGGTCACGCTGGAATCGCTCGCGGGCATGGGCTGGGAGCGCCCGTACCATGGCATCGCGCTGTGGATCTTCATGCTCGGCATGGCGGGCTTCCCGCTCACGGGTGGGCTCTTCGGGAAGCTGTTCGTCTTCTCCGCAGCCTACGACGCAGGCGACTGGTGGCTCGTGCTCGTCGGCGTCGCGGCCACGGCGGTCTCGCTCGGCTACTACCTCAACGTCGTACGCTGGCTGTACATGCGAACTGGAACGGAGCTTCGGGTCGCGCTCGCCGGAGGCTCGCCTCCTCGCGATTCGGCCCTGAACGTCGCGATCGCCGCGGCGGTCGCCGTCACCATCGGGTCGTTCTTCGTCGTGCAGCCGATCCTGGACGCCGCGTCCGACGCGGCGGCGTCCCTCCCGTTCTGATGCGCGAGCGCTGGTTCGGGGCCACGGGACGGAAGGTTTCGTCGATCGTGCTCGAGGGCAGCCTCGATCTCGACGGCGCACTCGTGCTCGACGATGTCTCCGACGTCGCCGTGATTCATGCGGCTCACCACACCGGCACGCCCGTCGTCGTGCGGTGCTCGACGGCTGACCAGGTGCACGCGGCGCTCTCTCTCGGGCCTGTGGCCTGTGCGCTCGTCACCGACGAGGCGCTGCTCGAGCTCGATCTCGCGGAGATGACCTACGGCTAGCCCGGTCGTCGCGACGTACTCGATCTGCGCGTGCGACCTGCAGGCACTGCAGTGGGGCGTCGCAGTGCAGTCGAAGTTTCTCGCGGTCGGCTGCATCGTTCCGTGGGCCGAGCCGTTCGTCGGCGCGGTTGCAACACAGGCCTGGGCGAATCCCCGCTACGGGCTGGACGGGCTCTCGCTGCTCCGCGACGGGCACGGCGCCGAGGAGGTGGTCTCCAGGCTCACCGCGGGCGACGAGGGCCGCGCGCAACGCCAGCTCGGCATCGTCGACCGTCACGGTCAGGCTGCCTCCTACACGGGCTCCGAGTGCAGCACGTGGGCAGGTCACCGAACCGGCGACGGATATGCCGCCCAGGGGAACATCCTCGTCTCGGGAGAGACCGTCGACGCACTCGCCGCAACGTTCGAGGGGGCCTCCGGCTCGCTTGCCGAACGTCTGCTCGACTGCCTCGACGCCGCGCAGGCCGCCGGTGGTGACAGTCGGGGCCAACAGTCCGCGGCGCTCATCGTCGTCGGGCCGGAGCAGGGCTACGCCGGGCTCTCGGACGTGGTCGTCGACCTCCGAGTCGACGACGACGAGCGTCCCCTCGAGGAGCTCCGGCGGCTGTTCGGCCTCCACCAGGATCTGTTCGGCGTGACGCCACGCGAACGATGGATCGTCGTTGACGACGAGCTCCGTGCGGAGATCAGCGAGAGGTTGGCCCTGCTCGGCTTCGATCGCCTCGAGGACTGGGCAGGCGTTACGAACCTCGAGGAGCGCGTGGACGGCGAGGATGCGGTGGACCCCGTCGTCCTCGCGGCTCTGCGCCGTGCTTAGAACTCGAACCACAATGACGCTCGTCGGCCGGGGCACGCTGCGCGAGTGCGATGCGAGGACGCAGGGAGCGCCCGTATCGGGCATATGGGTGCGACCGAGGACGACGCAGCGTGCCGCGCAGCGTGTTCCGGCGACACCCGGCTTCACTGTGGTTCGAGTTCTTAGCGCACGCTGACCCGGACCTGCGTGTCCGGCGTCGCAACTGCGACGCTCCCGTAGAGCGGTCACGTGTGCTTGAAAAGCTCGACGAGATGCTCCGCCTTGCTCTGCTCCACTCCCGCGAGCTCGAGATCGAGGCGCACCGAAGTGAACACGGTCACGTCGTCGCGCACCGGCCGCTCGCGGTCGATCTCCCCGCTGATCCTGGCGCTGATGCTGCCGACCTCAACGCCTTCGGCGCGCGCGACGACCTGGACGAGCTCGACGCCGCAGGCCGCGATACCGGCTAGGAACAGCTCTGCCGGCGTGACGGCCTCGCCGGGGCAGCCGTTCTGCACGGGCCCGTCCACGATGAAGTGGTGATTCCGGGCGTTACACAGCACCCGGCCGAACACCGGTGTGGACCGGGCGGAGATGTCGTATTCGCGAATCGTCGATGGAGCGGTCATCAAACCTCCAGATGGCGGCTGGTTGCGGCCGGGACAAAAGAATACTCGGTTCCGGCCCCGGCATCATCTCTCGCTCTAAGCGGGGCCCGAGGGCAT
>JBGSXQ010000123.1:0-1719 GCA_041751315.1 Gaiellaceae bacterium
CCACCACCGTCTTGCCGGAGCCGACGTCCCCCTGGAGGAGCCGCTGCATCGGCACCGCGCGGGAGAGGTCAGCGTCGATCTCCGCCATCGCCCGCTCCTGATCCGCAGTCAGCGTGAACGGAAGCGAACTGCGGTAGCCGGCGATGAGCTCGCCGGGCGCCGAGAGCTGCGGCGCGGAGGAGCTCTCACGCGCAGCTGCGGTGCGTAGGAGAGCGAGCCGAAGGACGAGGAGCTCGTCGAAGGCGAGGCGCACGCGGCCGATCTCCGCCTCTGGGAGCGAGCGGGGCCGATGGATGGCGGACAGAGCGTCCGCGCGCAGTGGAAGGCGCTCGGCGGCGAGAAGCGCGGACGGCAGGTCGTCTCCGACATCGCGGACGAGCTCGAGCGCCTGCACGCGCACGTTGCGAAGCGTCTTCTGAGACACGTCCTCGGTGGCCGGGTAGACGGGCGCGAGATCCACCGTGTCACCCTCCCCGTCGAGGTCGTAGGAGGACACCGCGAAGCCGTGCCGATTCGGGCGTCCCCTGATGCGGACTGCGGCGCCGGGGACGAGCTTCCCCTCGAGCCAGGGCTGATTGAACCACGTCGCCCTGATCTCGCCGGTCTCGTCGGCGATGCGCGCCGTGAGGATCTTCAGCCGACCTCGGCGCCGGCTGGTCGACGATCGCACGACGCCCTCGATCACCGCTTCCTCGTCGCCGAAGAGATCGCAGATTCGCTTCGTCGGGACGGGCTCCTCGTAGCGACGCGGCCGCTGCCACACGAGATCCTCGACTGTTTTCAAGCCGAGCTTCGCAAGGCGCCGAGCCATCGTCGGGCCGACGCCGTGGAGCGACTCGATCGAGGCGGTGAGCCGGTCGGCTCGCGGCGCCGACCGCGGCCGCGGCCAGCTCTCAGGAGCATCGGAGCCGGCGAAGCCGACCTGCGCACGGACCATCGTCCCCATCACGACCGGGGTCACTATAGGTCCAGGGGATGACCGTCAGGCGTCGATCGCGAGGGTGTAGAGCCAGCCGGGCTGCCAGCGAAACGAGCCCTCGACGAGTTCCTCCAGCGGCGTGCCCTCGAGGATGTGGTCGAACGCCCACTTCGTCGCCGAGTGCCCGATGACGACGATGTGCTTCGACGCGTAACGCGTCGGCATGTCGCTCAGGAAGCTTCGTGCTCGCGCGATGACGTCGGCGTAGCTCTCGCCGCCGGAGTACGGGTCGACCACATGCTTCGTCCGCTCGACCTCGAGGCGGGCAACCGCCGTCCCGTTGAGCATGCCGTAGTTGCACTCGCGCAGCCGCCAGTCGTGGAAGATCGGGATGCCCCGGCCGCCGAAGGCGATCTGCGCGGTCTCGATCGCACGACCGAGGTCCGAGCAGAAGACCGCGACGAGATCCTCGTCGTTCCCCCGCCGATCGCCGAGCTCCTTCGCCTGCCTGCGGCCGAGCATGGAGAGCTGCCCGTCGAGCCAGCCAGATGCGACCCAGCGCTCGTTGTCGGTTGTCGTGGAGTGGGTCTCGAAGACGATCTCGATGGCTTGAGAGCGCCGCCGGCGTGCCACGTCACGACTCGTCTTGGAACCAGAAGAAGCCAACGGCGCCCGGCCCCGCGTGCGTGCCGACGACGGCACCGAGCGTCGACGTGAACTCGATCTCGGCCTTCGGCCGCACGCGCAACGCGAGCTCGGAGAGCGTGCCGACCCACTCCTCGGCGTTCGCGTGCGCGATC
>JBGSXQ010000124.1:0-2286 GCA_041751315.1 Gaiellaceae bacterium
CACCATGGTCACGGGCAGGACGTGCGCGGCGTTCCCGACGACGTCGGTCAGGATCCCCGCGAGCCACGAGCCGACCGCGCCCCCGTCGAGCCCGACGTAGAGGATGGCCCCGAGGACGAGCCCGAGCGCGACCAGAGCGAGGCCGAGAAGCTCGTTCTCGTGTTGCGAGCGCGTGCGCTTCGTCCGCTTCTTCACGCGCGAGGGGACGCGTGGCCGAAGCGGCCGCTTCTTCCTCTTCGCCGCCATGCCGGGCGATTCGACACGCCCGGGCCCGCTCCTCTCCGTCAGCCGAAGGATGCGATGCGCTCGACCAGGAGGTCGAAGAACGCCGAGGCGTCCAGGGAGACGCCTACGTGCGCGTTGGGAGAGCGATCGGTGCGCCGCCAGAGGTCGACCACGGTTCGCCCGCGGCACAGCTCGGACTCGACCTCGACGTCGACGTTGCGGTGTCGCAGCTCGACGAGCTCCGGTCGAATCAAGGTGGCGACAGCGACGGCGTCGTGGATCGGTGCCGCGTCCCAGCCGTACGTCTCGCGGTGATAGCGGGTGAAGAAGACATTCAGATCGGCGACGAACGAGCCGACGCGGCCTGCGGCACGTAGCCGCTTCTCCACGGCCGCTCCCAGCAGCGCCTGATGGGTGACGTCGAGGCCGATCATCGTCACGTCCAGCCCGCTTCCGAACACTGTTGCTGCGGCTTCCGGATCACACCAGACGTTGAACTCCGCGGCGGGCGTGAAGTTTCCCTCTCCGATCGCGCCCCCCATCAGCACGATGCGTTCGACTCCCTCGCTCCCGTGCGCTGCAAGGTAGCGCGCGACGTTCGTGAGCGGCCCGGTCACCACGATCGTCACGGGCTCTTCGGCCGCGTCGATCCGCTCTGCGACGAACGAGACGGCGTCGTTGTCAGCTGCTGTTGTCGACGCCTCGGGGAGCACGGTGCCGTCGAGGCCGCTCTCCCCGTGAACGTGAGCCGCCACCACGAGCTCGCGCTCGAGCGGCCGCTCCGCTCCCGCTGCGACCGCGACGTCCGTTCGACCGACGAGCCCGAGGACGCGTAGAGCGTTCGCGGTCGTCTTGTCGAGCGTCTGGTTCCCGTACGTCGTTGTAACCCCCAGCAGATCGAGCTCCGGGCTCGCGAGCGCCAGCAGAAGGGCGATGGCGTCGTCGTGGCCCGGATCGCAGTCGATGACGATCGGGGTCGGCACGGGCGGGAGTATCGTCGTCGGCGTGTCGCGTGTCCGGGAGAAGGTGCTCGCGTTTGCCCTGTCGCTCCCTGCGACGGCCGAAGACCGCCCGTGGGAGGACGACGTCGTCGTGAAGGTGCGCGGGAAGATCTTCGTGTTCGCCGGCCCGGCGGGCTCCGCACGGATGTCAGTGAAGCTGGCCGAGTCCCACGCGCATGCGCTCGCGATCGCCGGAGCCGAGCCGACGGGGTACGGCCTCGGCAAGGCCGGGTGGGTGACGGTGCCTTACCGCGCGGCGGGTGTCTCCATCCCCGTGCTGCGCGACTGGGTCGAGGAGAGCTACCGCATCGTCGCGCCGAAACGGCTCCTCGCCGAGTTCGAACGCTCAAGGCGCTTGTGACTTATCGTCACAAGCGCCTCTCGAACCCGCGCGGTTAGCCGAGGAGCGCCTCGCGATGCGCTTGTAACTTATCGTCACAAGCGCAAGAGAGCGTCCACGTCCGCGGTGGTTGGGAGAGACGGCTGGGCGCCGTGTCGCGACGCTGCGAGCGCGCCCGCGGCGCAGGCGCGCGTGAGCGCTTCCGTGTAGTCGCGCTCTTCCAGGAGTGATACGAGCAGGCACGCGGTGAATGCGTCTCCTGCCGCCGTTCCGTCGACCGCCCCGACGTGCGGCGGGGTCGCGCGTGCGATCTCCTCCCCGTCCTCGAGCAGCACGGCGCCTTCCGCCCCGAGTGTTACGGCGAGGAGGCCATCGCGGCGCGTGAGTGCTTCGAGCTCGTAGCGATTGACCACTGTCAGATCGGGGTCGACCGCAACCGCTCGCGCGGGCGCCGCATTGAGGCAGAAGACGCCGCCGCACGCCTCCCAGGCAGCCTCGACGGCAGTGTCTCCGACCTCGAGCTGGCAGAGCACCGCGTCGTGCGCCGGAAGATCGACCTCGGAGAGGTCGGCGTTCGCACCCGGCGCGACCACGATCTCCGTCTCCCCGTCGGCGTCGACGAGGATCATTGCGATCCCGGTGGGGCTGTCGGACTCCTGCAGGAGCAGCGAGACGCGCGCATCACGCAGCCCGGCGAGCGCTTCGTCCGCGAAGGCGTCG
>JBGSXQ010000125.1:0-8892 GCA_041751315.1 Gaiellaceae bacterium
GCGGCGGCGAGCCTGGAAGGCGTCTCGCCGATTCGACCGTGCTCGCCGAGATCGAGGCGCGCTCGCACACCGCACTCGCGCTCGAGGCCGCCGGTGTCGCGCGGCTCGCGCTGGAGGACGCACTCGAGTACGCGTCGTCGCGCGAGCAGTTCGGCAAGAAGATCGGCGTGTACCAAGCCGTCTCCCACCCGCTCGCCGACGCGTACACCCGCGTCGAGCTCTCCCGCTCGCTCGCGCTCTGGGCCGCGTGGTGCGTCGCGAACGACGATCCGCAGTCCGCGATCGCTGCCGCCGCGGCGAAGTCCTACGCGAGCGAAAGCGCAGTTTGGGTCTGCGAGACGGCGATCCAGACGCTTGGCGGCATCGGGTTCACCTGGGAGCACCGCCTGCACCGGCTGTACAAGCGCGCGCTCGGGATCGAGAGCTTCGGCGCGTCCGGTACGCGCCTACGAGCCGAGATCGCTGAGTTCCTGATCGAGAAAACGGAGCCGGGGTCAGACCCGTGGGGTCCGACCCCGGCCGATCTGAAGGAGGCTGAGACGTGGACGGCCTGATGATGGACTACCAGCTCAACGTGCCGGCGATCCTGCGCCGCGCGGACGAGCTCTACGGCAGCAGCGAGATCGCGAGCCGCCTGCCCGACAAGAGCTGGCACAAGTACACGTACGCCGACTTCGTCTCGCGCACGAAGAAGCTCATCGTCGCGTTGCGGAAGCTCGGGCTCGAGGACGGCGACCGCGTCGGGACGTTCATGTGGAACCACTCCCAGCACCTCGAGGCGTACATGGGCGCGCCGGTCGGCGGCTTCGTCACGCACACGCTGAACCTGCGCCTCCACCCCGACGACAACGTCTACATCGCGACGCACGGGGGCGACCGCGTGCTCCTCGTGGACAAGACGCTCTGGCCGCTCGCCGAGCAGTTCGTGCCGCGGTGCAACTTCGAGCACGTGATCGCGGTCGGTGACGGGCCCACTCCCGACGGCGCGATCGACTACGAAGAGCTGCTCGCCGACGCGAACGAGTCCGACTTCTCGTATCGCGATCTTCCGGAGTCGAGCGCCGCCGCGATGTGTTACACGAGCGGCACGACCGGCCGGCCGAAGGGCGTCCTCTACTCGCACCGCGCGATTGCGATCCACTCGCTGACGGTGCTCGCATCGCTCGGCATCTACGCCGACGACGTCTGCCTGCCCGTCGTCCCGATGTTCCATGCGAACGCCTGGTGCTTCCCGTTCTCCTCGACGCTGACAGGCGTCAAGCAGGTCTTCCCCGGGCCGCACATGGATCCCGAGACGCTGCTCGACGGCTTCGTGGAGCAGAAGGTCACGGTCACCGCAGGCGTCCCGACGATCTGGATGGGGATCCTGCAGCTGCTCGACGCGAACCCGGGCAAGTGGGACCTCTCTTCGATCAGGTTCATGACCGTCGGCGGTGCTGCACCCCCGCGCGCGATGATCGAGGCCTTCGGCGAGCGTCACGGGCTCCACATCGTCCACGGCTGGGGCATGACCGAGATGAGCCCGGTCGGGACGATCTCGGGGGCGCCCGGCCAGGAGACGGGCCTGTCGAAGGACGAGGCGTACTCGCGACGGGCGCTGCAGGGCCTCGCGATCCCGTTCTGCGAGATCCGCGCACGCAGTGCCGAAGGGCTGATCGAGTGGGACGGCGAGACGATGGGCGAGCTGGAAGTGCGCGGCCCGTCGATCTCCTCCGCGTACTACGAGTCGGAGGACGGCGCCGACCGCTGGACGGACGACGGCTGGTTCAGGACCGGCGACGTCGTCTCGATCCACCCCGACGGCTTCGTCGAGGTGCAGGATCGCGCGAAGGACCTCGTCAAGTCGGGCGGCGAGTGGATCTCCACCGTCGCGCTCGAGAACGCGCTGATGGGGCATCCCTCCGTCGCCGAGGCAGCGGTCATCGCCGTGCCCGACGAGAAGTGGTCGGAGCGGCCGCTCGCCGTCGTCGTGCTGCGTGAAGGCGAGGAGGCCACGCCGGACGAGCTGCGCGAGTTCATCGCGCCGAGCTTCGCGAAGTGGTGGCTCCCCGACCGCTTCGAGTTCGTCGACGAGATCCCGAAGACGGCGGTCGGCAAGTTCCGCAAGACCTCGCTGCGCGAGCAGTTCGCCCAGGAACCGGCGGAGACGGCGTGACCGGGGTCGGACCGCACGGGTCTGACGCCTCGGAGGCTCGCTATGGCTGAGTTCGTCTCCGCCGAGGTCGATGGCGCCGTCGCGATCGTCACCATCGCGAACGCGCCGATGAACCAGCTGTCGGCCCCGCTCCTCGAGGAGCTCGAGGCCGAGCTCGACCGGCTCGACGGCGACGACGCTGTACGCGCGATCGTCCTCGCGGGAGCCGGCGAGCGGGCATTCGTCGCGGGAGCGGACATCAAGGAGTTCCCGTCGCTGCGCGCTGCCGCCGCCGATGCCCAGGAGTCGGGCTCGGCGCGCGGGATCCAGAAGCTCGGCCATCGCATGGATGCGGCAGGCACGCCCTTCATCGCAGCGATCCACGGCTTCTGCCTCGGCGGCGGTCTCGAGCTCGCGATGTGCTGCGACATCAGGGTCTGCTCCGACGATGCCCAGCTCGGCCAGCCGGAGATCAAGCTCGGGCTCATCCCCGGAGGCGGCGGGACGCAGAGACTGCCTCGCCTGATCGGGAACGGCCGCGCCATGCTGCTCAACCTCACGGGCGACTTCATCGACGCGCAGACGGCGTACGACTGGGGTCTCGTCGAGAAGGTGGTTCCGCGTGAGGAGCTGCTCGAGACCGCCGTGCGGATCGCCCGCACGATCGCCACGCACTCGCCCGTGTCCGTCGGAATCCTCCGCGAGCTCTCGCGCACCACGCGCGACATCTCGCTCGAGGAGGGCATGCGCCGCGAGGCCGACGGCTTTCGTCGCTGCCTCGAGTCGGAGGACGGCGCCGAGGGCGTCGCCGCCTTCATCGAGAAGCGCGCTCCGAACTTCGTCGGCCGCTGATGACCGCCATCCGAACGCGTGCGCTCGACCCCCCTTGTGACACTGTGTCACAAGGGGTCTCTCGTCCGGCATGAGAGCTGCCGTCCTGCAGGGCGTCGGCGAGCCGGAGCAGCTCGCCGTCCAGGAGGTGCCGGAGCCCGAGGCCGGTGACGGGAACGCTGTCGTCGACGTCCGCGCGGCGGGCATCAACTTTGCGGACATCCTGATCCGCCGCGGCATGTACCCGCAGATGCCCGAGCTCCCGGCCGTGCTCGGCTCCGAGGTCGCAGGCGAGCTCGACGGCGCACGCGTCATGGGCTTCGTCCTCTCCGGGGGCGGCGGCTATGCAGAGCAGGTCGTCGTCGACCGCCGCTGGCTGCTCCCGCTGCCCGAGACGGCGAGCTTCGCCGAGGGTGCCGCTTTTCCGATGGCGTTCCTCACCGCGTGGATCCCGCTCACAGAGCTCGTGCGGATCGCGTTCGGCGCGCGCGTCCTCGTCACGGCGGCGGCCGGTGCGGTCGGCACGGCTGCCGTGCAGATCGTGAAGGCGCTGAACGGCCATCCCGTCGCTGCTGTGGGCAGCGCCGAGAAGCTCGAGCTCCCGCGCTCGCTCGGGGCCGTCGAAGCCGTGACGTACCAGGAGATCGGCGAGCTCGGCCAGGTCGACGCCGTGTTCGACCTCGTCGGTGGCGAGGTGTTCCAGGCGACCCTCGGGCTCCTCAAGCCTATGGGAACGGCCATCGCGGTCGGCTACGCGGGTGGCATGTGGCAGGCGGTCGATCCCGCCTGGCTCGTCGGGCGCAACATCGGCGTCCAGGGCTTCTATCTCGGCCGGCTGATCGGGCGAAATCCCGAGCTCGTGGCGCGCGCTGCCCAGGACGTCCTGCGGCTGTGGCAGGGCGGCGCGGTACGGCCGATCGTCGGCGCCGAGTACCCGCTTGAGGAAGCCGCCGAGGCGCATCGTCTCATCGAATCCCGCCAATCGACAGGAAAGGTCGTGCTCATCCCATGACGGCTCTCGTCACCGGCGCGGCCGGAGGCATCGGCCGCGCGATCGTCTCCAGGCTGCAGACCGAGGGCTTCGAGGTGAAGGAGCTCGACCTCGTCTCCGGCTTCGACGTCTCCGACCCGGAGGCCTGGGAGCACATCGGCTCGGTCGACCTCGCGTGCCTGAACGCGGGCGTGCTCACGGGCAGCGAGGACATCGCAACCCTCGGTGACGAGCAGTACCGGCGCGCGCTCGGCGTGAACGTCGACGGCGTCGTCTACGGCGTTCGGCGCCTGAATCGCGTGATGCCGAAGGGCTCGACGATCATCGTGACGGCCTCGCTCGCCGGCCTCGTCGGGATCCCCGAAGATCCGATCTACGGCCTGACGAAGCACGCCGTGATCGGCTTCGTGCGCTCGGTCGCCCCACAGCTCACGGCGCGCGGGATCCGAATCCAGGCCGTCTGCCCGGGCTGGGCGGACACGGCGCTGACGCCGCCCGAGTTCAAGCAGGATCTCGAGTCGCGCGGGTTCAAGCTGCTGACGGCCGAAGCAGTCGCCGACGGCGTCTGGGCCGCGTATCGCAGCGACGGCACCGGCGAGGCGTGGATCGTCCAGCCCGGTCGCGAGCCGCTCCTCTACGAGTTCAAGGGCGTCCCGGGGCCTCGGTAGTCCTCGGCCATCGCAGCTCGGTGGGCTGCATCGGTGGACAGTGCAAGAGCTTCGCAAGCCTGCGACGATTCCCTGTCAGCGCCTCGAACTCGTTACGCGAAGCGCCAGGGCTCGCCGGCAGCGAACGACTTGAGGATCCGTCGGGCGACGACCATGCGGTGCACCTCGTCCGGGCCGTCGTAGATCCGCGCGCCGCGCGCCATCGCGAGCATCCCCGCCAGCGGCGTCTCGTCCGTGAGCCCGCGCGCGCCGTGCGTCTGCACCGCGCGGTCGATCACGTCGTGGAGGACGCGCGCCGCATAGAACTTGATGAGCGAGACCTCGACGCGCGCCTCGTCGCCGGAGTCGATCTTGTGCGCGGCGTCGAGCGTCAGCAGGCGGCAGGCCTGGATCTCGGCCGCCGAGTCGGCGATCCAGTTCTGAACGGTCTGCTTCTCGGCGAGAGGTGAGCCGAACGTCTCGCGCTCCAGCGCATAGGCGCACATGAGCTCGAACGCACGCTGCATCTGGCCGAGCCAGCGCATGACGTGATGGATGCGCCCGGGCCCGAGCCGGCGCTGGGCGATCCTGAACCCTTCGCCGACCCCGCCGAGCGTGTTGGAGACGGGGACGCGCACGCCCGTGTAGCGCACCTCGCAGTGCGTCGTCCAGCCTCGCCCGCGGTGCCCCATGGTGGGGATCGCGCGAACGACGTCCACGCCTGGCGTGTCCGCTGGGACGATGATCTGGCTGGCACGGTGATGCGGGTCGGCGTCGGGGTCGGTGACCGCCATCACGATCCCGAAGGCCGCCCCCTCGGCGCCCGACGAGAACCACTTGTGGCCGTCCAAGACCCAGTCGTCGCCGTCCCGCACCGCCCGCGTCCGCAGAGTCGTCGGGTCCGAGCCGGGAACCTCCGGCTCCGTCATGGAGAAGAAAGAGCGCGCCTCGCCCGAGACGAGCGGCGCCAGGAAGCGCTGCTTCTGCTCCTCCGTCCCGAAGTGCCACAGGATCTCGCCGTTGCCTGCGTCGGGGGCCTGGCAGTTGAACACGAGCTGACCCCAGATCGACCTCCCGATCTCCTCGTTCAGGTGCGCATAGACGAGGAAGCTCCCGCTCGAGCCGCCGGCCTCCGGAGGAAGGTGCGGGGCCCACAGGCCCTCGTCCTTCGCCTGCGCGCGGAGGCGTGTCATCAGCGCATCCGCCTCGTCGTCCTCACGGTTCAGCGCCGCCTCGTTCGGATACACGTGCGCCTCCATGAAGGCACGGACGCGCTCGCGCAGCTCGAGCGCCTCGTCGGCGCGGCGCAGATCGGTGATGGTCATGCGAGTAGCATCGCACCGATGCGCCTCGGCTTCTACATGGGGTACGCGCCGCCCGGCACGAGCCCGCTGGAGCCGATCGCGCTGGCGCAGGAGGCAGAGCGCCTCGGCTACGACTCCGCGTGGGCGGCCGAGGCGTGGGGCACGGACTGCGTGACGGTTCTCTCCTGGCTCGGGGCGACGACGGAGCGGATCAAGCTCGGCTCGGCGATCATGCAGATCCCCGGCCGCACGCCGTCCAACACGGCGATGACCGCGGCAACGCTCGACCTGCTCTCGAACGGTCGCTTCCTCCTCGGCCTCGGCACCTCCGGCCCGCAGGTCGTCGAGGGCTGGCACGGACAGCAGTGGGGAAAGCCACTCGAGAAGACACGTGAGTACGTCGAGATCGTGCGTTCCGCGCTGCGCCGAGACCTCGTCGAGCACCACGGAACGCACTACGACATCCCCGTGTCGAATGGGACCGGCCTCGGCAAGCCGCTCAAGCTCATGGCGCGACCGTTGCGGGCTGACATCCCGATCTACCTCGCCGTCATGGGGCCGAAGGCGGTCCAGCAGGCGTTCGATATCGCGGACGGCTGGCTCCCGATCTTCTGGTCGCCGGAGAAGGCGCGCGACGCGTTCGGTGACGTGATCGCGAATGCGCGAGAGGGCTTCGACATCGCGGTGACCGCCCCGGTGATCCTCATCGACGACGTCGAGTCCGGCCGCGAGTTCCTCAAGCCCTACTACGCGCTCTACATCGGCGGCATGGGCGCGCGCGGGAAGAACTTCTACAACGACCTCGCCTGCCGCTACGGATACGAGGACGCCGCGCGGGAGATCCAGGATCTCTATCTCGACGGGAACAAGCGCGACGCCGCGGCAGCGGTGCCGGATTCGTTCATCGACGAGGTGGCGCTCGTCGGCCCCAAGGAGCGGCTCGCCGAGCGACTCGATGCGTGGCGCGCGTCGGGCGCGACGTCGCTGCTCGTGTCGACGCAGCAGCCCGAGGCTTTGCGCGCGCTCGCCGAGATCGCGCTCTGACGGGCTCCAGAACCGCTTGTGACGATCGGTTACAAGCGCTCTTCGCGCGGCCTGGATCGCTGCCCCAGGCTCAAGAGCGGTCCAGAGCGGACATGGCCGCTTCGGCGAGGTACGGGACGCCCTGCTCGAAACGGGCCGCGCGCTCGTCCTCCGCACCGAGCTCGCCGCGCTGGTAGCGCCCGTAGATCGCCTCGCAGAACACCGCCGCCTTCCAGAGCGCGAGCCCTTCGAACCAGGCGAGCCCGTCGATAGTGCGACCGCTTCTCTCGACGTACCGCTCGACGAGCTCGGCGCGCGAGGGAAACCCCGGGAGGGAGGTGACCGGCGAGGTTCCGAGCGGGTTCGGCGGGCCGCCGGGCTCGCTGTACGTCGCGAGCAGGTAGCCGACGTCCGCCCGCGGGTCCCCGATCGCGCCCATCTCCCAGTCGAGCACGGCGAGCACGCGTATCGGCTCCTCCCACGAGACCATCGTGTTTCCGAGCCTGAAATCGCCGTGCACGACCGTTGCTGCGGGCGGCTCGGGCAAGGCCGCGCCCAGCCGTGCCGCGACCTGGTCCACCACGGCCAGCTCACGCGTCTTGTTGATCTCCCACAGCTGCGTGAAGCGGCGTACCTGGCGCTCGTTGTAGCTCCCGGGCCTGGCGAAGTCTGCGAGCGCGGGAATCGTCACGTCGGCGGCGTGGATCTCGACGAGCGCGTCGACCAGATCGAGGCCGATCGCGCGTCGCGCCGCTTCCCGCTCGAGACCGGTTGGAAGCTCGTCGGTCAGGACGAGCCCGTCGAGCTCCTCCATGACGTAGAAGGGGACACCGAGGACCTCCTCGTCCTCGCAGACCGCGACGATCGTCGGGAGACGGGCGAACCCTGCCTCGCCCAACGCGAGCTGTAGCCGCGCCTCGCGCACCACGTCGTGTGCGGACGGAGGCAGTGGAGGACGCGGCGGGCGCCGCAGGACATAGCGCCCGGGATCCCGCTCGATGAGGAACGTGAAGTTCGAGCCGCCCCCCTCCCCGATCCGCCGCGCGCGCAGCTCACCCGCGCCGAGGCCGTGCTCGTCGAGGAAGACGCGCACGCTGTCCAGAATGAGGAGTGGCGCCTTCGGGAGGCCGCGAGCGTCGGAAGCGGTCTCGACGATGTCGCCGGGGATCACCGTGCGATCCTATGCCGCTCATGCGCCGACGCCTCTATCTCATGCGCCACGCCGAGGTGTCCTACTTCTCGGCGGACGGCACCCCCGTTGAGCCGTCCGCCGTGCCCCTGAACGACGAGGGCCTCGGGCAGGCGGCGACGGTCGCGGAGGCCCTCGCCGGGATCGAGGTCGACCGTGTCGTCACGAGCGGCCTGCCGCGCACGCTTCAGACGGCGGGGATCGTCGCTCCCGGCGTCGCCGCCGAGTCCTGGTCGGACCTGCGCGAGATCCAGGGCGGACGGCTCTCCGAGATCCCCGCCGAGGCTCTTCAGCACGAGTTCGTGCACGCCTTCCGCGGGATCGTCCCGAACGACGCGCGCTTTCTTCGCGGGGAGTCGATCGGCGAGCTCTTCGACCGCGTCCTCCCCGCGCTCGAGCGCCTCGTCGCCGACAACAGCTGGAACACCGCGCTCGCGGTCCTCCACGGCGGCGTCAACCGGGCGCTCCTCTCGTACGCGCTCACCGGCGAGAGGATGTTCCTCGGCCATTTCGAGCAGGCTCCCGCCTGCGTCAACGTGCTCGACCTCGGCGAAGGTGGCGAGTGGATCGTGCGCGCCGTCAACGTCGCCCCGTACGACCTCCTCCACGTGTCACATCGCTCGACAACCATGGAGCGCTACTGGGAGCAGTATCGGACCAAGACGCAGTAGAGGCCGGCGAACCGGCCTCTACCACCAGTCACATGCAGGGAGAAGCTTTGGGGGTCAGACCCGTGGGGTCTGACCACGAAGCGGAGCAGATCCGACCAGTAG
>JBGSXQ010000126.1:0-9286 GCA_041751315.1 Gaiellaceae bacterium
GCGGTGGCGATGCTGGAGGCCTCGGTGCCGCTCTCCCGTCGCGAAACGCAGGCCACGCGCACGATCTGGGGTCTGGCTGAAGCCAGACCCCAGTGCGCGAGGCCGAAGCGGCCCAGACACGCCAGATCGCGCATCCGGGCGCGCGAGATCGTGGCGTCGACCATCTACATGGTCGACGCAGGCGTGCGCTCCGACGCGACCTTGTAGCCGACGCCCCACACGGTCACGATCGGCGACGCGTCGCCGAGCTTGCGACGGATCTGACGCACGTGAACGTCGACGGTGCGTGTGTCGCCAGCGAACGTGTAGCCCCACACGCGCTCGAGCAACTGATCTCGCGTGAGCACGATGCCGCGATGGTCGAGAAGCTCCCACAAAAGGTCGAACTCCTTCGGGGCAAGGTGTATCTCCTCGTCGACGACGTGCACCTCGCGTTTGCCGGCGTTGATCGTCAGGTCTCCATGCTGGAGCTCGTCTGCCTCGGAGCGCCGCCGCTCCGGCGCTGCACGGCGAAGGATGCTCTTCACGCGTGCAACCAGCTCGCGCGGGTTGAACGGCTTGGTCATGTAGTCGTCGGCGCCGACCTCCAGCCCGATGATCTTGTCGATGTCCTCGTCGCGGGCCGTAAGCATCAGAATCGGGACGTCGGAGGTCTTGCGTATCCGGCGACAGAGCTCGACCCCGTCGCCATCTGGCAGATTGAGATCGAGGATCACGAGCGCAGGGGACTCACTCGCAAGCTGGATGAGGGCGGCCTGCGCCGTCGCGGACGTCGTCACCGAGTAGCCGGCGTTACGCAGGTACGCGGCAACGAACGTGGCAATCGACGTCTCGTCCTCGACGACGAGAACCGCGTAAGGCGTGGTCACGAAGTGATCCGCGGCTGAGGCCGCTCTGACGTCGGCGGCTGAAGGACGAAGCGCTCGGCGACGGCCGGAAGCGGCGTGCAGAGCTCGGGCTCGTGGCTGCAGTCGACGCCGTCGAAGGAGTACACGCCGGCATCATCGCCGGAGAAGCGCGGCTCTGCGTGGAGCATGACCGCCCCGCGGCCGACGGCGGAGACCGAGATCCCCGATCCGCGGGCGACGACGCGATAGCCGCCTCCGAGCATGCGAAACCGGAGGCCCTGGCCGCGGTACACGACCGTCCTCGGCCCGACGCGCTCCTCTGTCAGCTTCCGACCCACGACGAACGCGGCGTAGCGGTCGTTCGGCGTGTGGTCGGTCACGCGCAGCGACCCCGTCGTGAGGAGTCCGAGTAGCGAGCCACGGAGATCGACCATGACGACACCTTTACCGCGGTCGACGGACAGCGTGCCGACGGTCGGCTCCGCTGCCCCGGCGATCGAAGCGGTCGCGGCAAGCATCGCGAGAGCGCACAGGACGAGGACGAGGTTCCGCATGACCCGCCCCAGTATCGGCATCCCGCGTGGGACCGCGATGAGAGGCGTGTAAGGAGACTGTAAGCGGCCCTTGGCCTCCGCCGTGCGCCGTAGATTGCGACTCCTGCGATGTCGGAGATCTCGGACTTCGGCGTGATCGTCCTCGCAGTCTCCGCGACCGTGTTCGTCGCGCTGCTCGGGATGAGGCTCGCGGATCGCCTCTCTCTTCCGTACGCGGCCGTCATTCTCGTCGGCGCCGTCGCGATCTCGGAAGTATTTCCCTCGCTTCAGGACGTCCTCTCGATTCAGCAGATCGAGAGGCTCGCCGTGGTCGCGCTCGTCGTCATCCTGTTCGAAGGCGGCCTCCACATCGGTGCTCGGCGTTTCCGCGAGTCGGCTGTGCCGATCCTCGCGCTCGGCGTGGTGGGCACGTTCGCTACCGCCGGGCTCGTCGCCGTCGCCGCGCACTACCTCCTCGGCTTCGACTGGATCCTCGCAGGCCTCGTCGGCGCTGCTGTGGCGCCGACCGATCCTGCGGTCACGTTCTCCGTCTTCGGATCGAAGGAGATCGAGGGGCGCGCGGGCACGATCCTCGAGGGTGAGGCCGGGATGAACGACCCGGTCGGGATCGCGCTCATGATCGGGATGATCGAGCTCGCGACCGAGGATGGCGGAGACCTGCGCATCATCGCCCGGGAGTTCGTGGTCGAGATGGCGATCGGGCTCGTCGTCGGGATCGCGGGCGCGCTGGTGCTCCTGCCCATCATGCGGAACGTCCGCCTCACCGGCCCTGCCCTTCACCCGATCCGCGTCCTCGCCGCAGCAGGCATCGTCTACGGGGTCGCATCGATCCTCGGTGGCTCGGGCTTCCTCGCGGCCTTCGTCGCAGGCATCGCACTCGGGGACGCCGCCGCTCCGAGGAAGGAAGAGGTCGAGGGCTTCCTCTCATCGCTCGCAGGCTTGGCCGAGATCGCCGTGTTCGTGGCACTCGGCCTGAGCGTCGGCCTCGGCGATCTGGGCGAGGGTGGGACGTGGGCACACGGGCTGACGATCGCGCTCCTCCTCGCCTTCGTTGCACGGCCGCTCGCGATCCTCCCGCTCCTCGTCCCGGCGCAGCTGTCTTGGAACGAGCGCGTGTTCATCGCATGGGGCGGCCTGAAAGGAGCTGTCCCCATCCTGCTCGGCGCGCTCGCCGTGCTGGGAGGCGTCGACGACGCGACACAGCTCTACGGAATCGTCTTCATCGTCGTGCTCTTCTCGGTGATCGTGCAGGGAGCGTCCGTGCCGCCCGTCGCCGATCGGCTAGGCATCCCGTTCCGCCGCGTGGAGCGCGACCCGGCTGGGTCCCGTGATCACTCTGCTACGACGAGCACTGCGCAGGAGCGCGTGTAGACGTGAGTACGCGCTTGGCCTGCCGTCAGCCGTGCGTCACGAGCAGCATCGTCACCGACAGCCCGTAGAGACTGAGCAGCAGAACTCCGCGCCCTCGGCCAAGCACCGGGCGAGGGATCGGGAGCACAGCCAGGACGAGCGCGACGCCGAACGCGAGGCTGATCGCGATCTCCGACCAGTCGACGTCGAACGGCCGAATGAGGATGGCGAGCGGAACGACGAGCGCGCCGTTGAACACGTTGCTCCCGAGAATCGTCCCGAGCCCGATCTCGTCGTGCCCGCGAACGCGGGAGATGATCGCCGTCGCAACCTCAGGCACGGACGTGCCCACTGCGACGAAAACGACTCCCACGACGAATGGGTCGAGGCCGAGATCGGCTCCGATGCCCTTCGCGCCTACGACGATCACGCGACCCGACACCACGAGGAACGCCAATCCGAGCGCCGACAGGACCAGCGCGCGCCGCAGAGAGTGCTCGGCCAGGACCTCGATGGCCGCACTTCGCTCCCTCCGGGCGGCGACGACCGTGGTCACGAGCCACACCCCGAACACGATCAGGAGAACGAGCGCATCGGGTCGCCCGAGTGAGCCGTCGGAGGCCAACACCGCTGTCACAAGCGGAATGACGAGCGCGGCGAACATGTCGCGCCGGATCGCCCCGCGACCGACGCGCATCGATCCGATGAGGAGCACGAGACCGAGAGCGAGCCCGATGTTGATGACGTTGCTCCCGAGCGCGTCACCCAGCGACAGTTCTGGTCGGTCATCGAGCGCAGCGCTGATAGCGACGGCCACTTCCGGGCTCGACGTCCCAAACGCGGCTACCGTCGCGCCTACGATTCCCGGCGGTATTCGCGCACCTTCCGCGATCCCGACGACACCGCGGACGAACAACTCGCCGCCGATCGAGGCACATACGAGGCCAACCGCGAGGATAAGGAGATTGCTCGTCATCGACAGTCTCGCGCGACGTGCTCATCGCCGATGTCTCGGCCGACGCAACCCTACAACGGTGCGCGTTCCGCCGGATAGTCTCGACCCGCGTGTACCTGCTCGCCGTCGTTATCTTCGCAGTGGCGCTGTCAGCGCTCGCGTTCGATTGGGCACACCGGACGAAGATCGCCCTCGGCGGAGCGGCCGCGATGGTGGTGATCGGCGTTCTCGACCAGGAGCAGGCGATCGAGGCGATCGACTGGCCCACGCTCGGCCTGCTCGCGGGGATGATGGTGATCGTCGCGCTGACCGAGCCGACAGGCGTCTTCACGTACGTCGCGCTGAAGGCGACACAGATATCGCGCGGTAATCCCGTCGCGCTCGTCTTCCTGCTCGCCGTCATGACCGGCGTCCTCTCGGCCTTTCTCGACAACCTGACGTCGATCCTGCTCGTCGTCCCGATCACGCTCTTGATCGCGGACATCCTGAGGATCCCTCCGATCCCGCTCGTGCTCGTCCAGGTGCTGGCGAGCAACATCGGAGGCACGGCCACGCTGATCGGCGACCCTCCGAACATCCTCATCGGCTCGCGCCGGCCGGAGCTCTCGTTCATGGACTTCATCGTCAACCTCGCCCCGGTCGCGACCTTCACACTCCTCGTGGTCTCGGCCCTTCTCGCGTTCGTCTACCGCTCGCGGCTGCGGCCCGCCCCCGAACGCGCGCGCCAGATCGAGTCGCTCGACCCCACGCGCGACCTGCGCGAGGCAAAGAAGGTCAAGCGAACGCTCGCAGTCCTCCTCGGGACGATCGTCGCGTTCTTCCTGCACGGCCTGCTCCACATCGAGCCGTCGGTCGTCGCGCTCGTCGGCGCGACCGTCATGCTCTTCGTCGCCGCGGACGACGTGGAGGATGCGCTCGGGCGCGTCGAGTGGTCGACGCTCCTCTTCTTCCTCGGGCTGTTCGTCATGGTCGGCGGGCTCGTCGAGCAAGGCGTCGTGACCGATGTCGCCGAGTGGCTGACCGACCTGACGGACGGATCGAGAACTGCAGAGGGCATGGTGATCCTGTGGGGCTCGGCGGCAGGCTCGGCCATGGTGGACAACATCCCCTTCACGACGGCGATGCTCCCAGTCGTCGAGTCGATCCAGGGTGAAGAGTTCGACGACGGTCTCTGGTGGGCGCTCGCCCTCGGCGCCTGCTTCGGCGGCAACGCGACGCTGATCGCCGCGGCGGCCAACGTCGCCGCCACTGGAATCCTCGAGCGCACGGGAAACCGCGTGTCGTTCTTCCAGTTCCTCGTAATCGGGCTCCCGATCACGATCGTCTCGCTGCTGATCGCGACGGCCTATCTTTTGCTCTTCCAACTCTGATGGCACTCAGCGACCTCGATCTCCCCGACGCGTCCGTCCTCGAGACCGCCTCCCTCGCCGAGGGGGTGGCTGAGCTCTTCGCGGCGCGCGTGCCCGGGCTCGCCGTCATCGATGCCTCGGATCGTGTGCTCGGCGTTCTCTCTGAGCGCGACGTGCTGCGCGCGGTGTTCCCCGGCTACCTGGCGGAGATCCGTCACACCGCGTTCCTACCCGACGAGGCGTCCCCGCTGGAGGAGCTCGCCGTGCGTGCCCGGGATCGACCCGTGCGCGACTTCATGCGCCCCTCCGAGCTCCTGCGGGTCCAGGACAGCCAGATCCACGCCGCGGAGCGGCTCATGCACTCGGGCGAGGACGCGCTTCCGGTCGTCGACGGCGACCGCTTCGTCGGGATGCTCTCGGTTGCAGCGCTCTGTCACGCGCGCCTCGACCGCCCGCCCGGGGCGTAGATGATTCCCGCCGTCAGCGAGGGCGTCGCCGACGCGCTCGTCGGGCTCTTCGTCGTCCTCCTCGCCGCGAAGATCGGGGACGAGATCTTCAAGCGGATCGGCCAGCCGGCGTTGATCGGCGAGATCCTCGCCGGCGTCCTCGTCGGGCCCGCGGTGCTCGGCTGGGTCGAGATCGGCGAGACGATCGAGGTCTTCGCAGAGCTGGGAGCGGTCTTCCTTCTGTTCTGGGTCGGGCTCGAGACGAAAATCGACGACCTGCGCGCGGTCGGCAGGACGGCCGGACTCGTCGGCGTTCTCGGGGTCGTGCTCCCGCTCGCCGGAGGAGCTGGTGTGGCGGCGGCGTTCGGCGAGAGCACGGCCGTCATCGTCTTCACGGGCGCAGCGCTCGTCGCGACGAGCGTCGGGATCACATCCGCGGTTCTCAGCGAGCTCGGCCTCGTCGCGAGCGCGCCCGGCCGGACGATCCTAGGGGCGGCCATCGTCGACGACATCCTTGCGATGCTCATCCTCGGCGTAGCTGTCGGCATCGCGAGCGACGGCGGGGCGAACTTCACGAGTCTCGCCGTCTCAGCACTGCTCGCCGTCGGCTTCGTCGTCTTCTTCGCGCTCGGAGGAACGCGGTTCATGCAGGGCAGGCCGGGCCTGCTGAAGGCCCCGCGCTTCTCCGACTCGCCACTTCTGCCGGCCGTTCTTCTCTGCCTGGCTCTCGCTGCCATCGCAGCGCAGATCGGCCTGGCAGCCATCATCGGTGCCTTCCTCGCAGGAATGATCGTCGCCGAGACGCAGGAACAGCACCCGATCGAGGAGGAGGTCGCGCCGCTATATGCGTTCTTCCCTCCGTTCTTCTTCGCCTTCATCGGCCTCCAGCTCGACCTCGGCGCGTACACAGATCCCGGGACGCTCGGGCTGCTCGCGGCCCTGACGGTGGTCGCGATCCTGACCAAGTTCGTCGGCTCGTGGCTCGGCGCTCGATCGCTCGGCTCGAGGGATGCGACGCTCGTCGGCGTCGGGATGGTGCCGCGGGGCGAAGTGGGGATCGTCATCGCCGGGATCGCGCTCGCCGAGGGTGCCGTGTCCGAGGAGTTCTTCGCCGTCGTCGTAGGGATGTCGATCCTCACGACCCTCGCAGCGCCGCCCGTCCTTCGCGCTGTCGCCCGAGGCCGTCAGTCGTACGCGTAGAAGCCGCGGCCGGACTTCCGGCCGAGCAGACCGGCGTTGCGCATCGCCACGATGCGCGGCGGCGGCGCCATCCGTGGCTCTCGCAGCTTCTCGTAGAGCGCCTCGGAGGCGTGCACATGCACGTCGACACCGACTAGGTCCACCAGCGTGCACGGTCCCATCGGCCAACCTGCGCCCCCGGTCATGGCCGTGTCGAGGTCCTGCGGCGAGACGCGCGCCTCGTCCAGCACGCGAATGCAGTCGTTGAGGAGTGGAATCAGCACGCGGTTCACGACGAAGCCGGGCGTGTCCTGGCAGCGGATCGGCTCCTTCCCCATCCGCTCCCCGACCGTGTAGGCGGCCTCGACGGCCTCGTCCGACGAGAGCTCCGCACGCACGATCTCGACGAGCGGCATGAGCGGCGCGGGGTTGAAGAAGTGCATGCCGACGACACGCTCCGGAGACGACACGCTGGCGGCGATCTCCGTGACGGATAGTGCAGATGTGTTCGTCGCGAGAATCCCGTCCGCGCGAACAACGCCTTCCAGAGCAGCGAAGAGCTCGAGCTTGGCGCCGAGATCCTCGACGATCGCCTCGATCACGAGGTCGCAGTCTGAGAACGCCGCGAGGTCGGTGGTGAGCGAAAGCCGGCCGAGCGCGGACTTGCGCTCCTCGGCGGACATCCGCTCCTTGTCGACCTTGCGCTGAAGGAAGTGCGCGATCCGCTCGTGCGCCTTCGCGCCGAGGTCGTCCGTCACCTCGCGTCCGACGACCTCGTATCCTGCCTCGATCGCCAGCTGCGCGATCCCGGCGCCCATGGCGCCGAGACCCACCACGCCGACGCGACGGATCTGCGGGACGGTCACGACGCGCGATCCTACCCGCGCCCGGACGCCGTCAGCGAGAAGCCGTCAGCCGTTGTAGCGCCGACGCCGAGCGACCTCGTCGATACGCGAATCGGCACCGGCGACATACGCGAGCGGCACGAGAGCAACGATGACTGCGATGAAGATCAACCCGAACATGGGCACATGATGCATGAGCTAGTCGATCAGCACCAGTCGGGAAACTCAGCGAGTCGATCAGTGGAGCTGATGGTTCAGAGACGCTCGAGGACGCCCGCGATCGCCTGTCCCTGCCCGATGCACATGGTCGCGATCCCGAAGCGCGCCTCGCGGCGATCGAGCTCGTTCAGCAGCGTCGCAGTGATGCGCGCTCCGGTCGCTCCGAGAGGGTGCCCCAGCGAGATGCCGCCGCCGTTGGGATTCACGTCACCTGTCTCCCACCGCTGGTGCAAGCCCGTGTCGACGAGGAACTGCAGCACGACCGAGGCGAACGCCTCGTTCACCTCGACAACCGCGATGTCGTCCCAGGTGAGGCCCGCCTTCGCGAGGGCGCGCTCGCAGGCCTGCGGGTTGCCGTGGAGCATCCGGTACGGGTCGACGCCGGAGAGCCCGAACGAGACGAAGCGGGCGCGGGGCTCGAAGCCGTGCTTCTCGACAGCCGCCGCGCTCGCGATCAGCATCGCGGCCGAGCCGTCCACGATCGAGCTCGAGTTGCCCGCGGTCACGACGCCGTCGGGCTTGAAAGCCGGCTGCAGGGAGGCGAGCTTGTCCAGCGATGTGTCACGCCGTGGTGTCTCGTCGATGCCGAAGAGCACGACCGCTCCGCCGGCCCCGATCTCGATGGGGACGATCTCGTTGTCGAAGCGCCCCTCGTCACTGGCGGCAACCGCGCGGTGATGCGACTCCAGTGAGTACTCGTCGAGGGACTCGCGGCTCAAATGCCACTCCTCGGCGATGACCTCGGCCGAGATTCCCTGCGGGACGATCGGCCAGCGCTCCCCGATCTTCTCGTTGACGGCGCCCCAACCCGCGCCGCCGAGGTTCGAGCCCATCGGCACACGCGTCATGTGCTCGACGCCGGCAGCGACGACGAGGTCGAGATGACCGGCACTCACCGCGGAGGCCGCGTTGAACGCGGTCTGCATGGACGAGCCGCACTGCCGGTCGACGGTGGTCGCGCAGACGGTCTCCGGCCAACCGGCGACGAGCACCGCCCCGCGCCCGACATTGAGTGCCTGCTCGCCAACCTGCGTGACGCACCCCATCTGAACGTCCTCGATCTCGCCCGGGTCGATGTCGACGCGACCGACGAGCCCGTTGAGGACCTGCGCCGCGAGCTCGTCGGCGCGGATATCGGAAAGCGAGCCGTTCCGCCGGCCGATCGGCGAGCGGACGGCATCGATGACGTAGGCCTCAGCCATCCGCCACAGCATAGAGACGCCAGGTGCCCGGCACGCCTTTCAGGTCGTGCTCACCGCGGTCTTCGAAGCCGAACCCGGAGCCCGCGACCAGGTCTTTCACCGTGCTCGAGACCAGCACCTCGCCGGCGGCTGCAAGCGACGAGATCCGCGCGCCGGTTACGACCGAGATGCCCGCGATCTTCTCGCCGAGCACCTCGCACTCCCCCGTGTGGACTCCCGCCCGCACGTCGAGCTCCAGGCGCCGCGCGTCGTCCACGATCGTGCGGGCACACGCGATCGCCCGCGCGGGCCCGTCGAACCGGCAGAAGAACCCGTCCCCGGCGGTATCGACCTCGAGGC
>JBGSXQ010000127.1:0-5387 GCA_041751315.1 Gaiellaceae bacterium
CGTCGCGGGCGTACGCGCGCACGGCCCCTGCGCGCAGCGTCGGGAGGCGGGATCCGTTCGAGCGCGCGCGTCGCAGCGCGTCGTACACGTCACGGTGCGTGTCGGCGATCGACGGGTACTCACCGACCGTGCGGAGGAGCCACAGCTCCTCGAAGGAGGCGATGTGTGCCAGGCTCCAGACGAGCGGCGGCGCGAGCGGGGAGATCTGTGCGGCGAGCTCGTCGTCCGAGACGGGCTCGAGCACGGCGTCGGTGCCCTCGCGGGCACGCTCCATGATCTGGCGGATCTCGACTCGCGTGGACACGGCGACACTCGGATTATCGGTCGCCCGATCGGAAGGCTGAACGCTCGCTCGGGCCAGTGCTGGCACCGATGACGCCCGCAGTACGCGGGCTGTAGCCTACGGCGCTGCAATCGAGAGAGGAGCCGCTGGGGATGAGTGAAGGCGTGAAAGGCGCCGTCGTGGTCGCACGAGACGTGACGCGCCGCTACGGAGAAGGGGACACCGCGGTCGACGCGCTCCGCGGCGTCTCGGTCGACATCGCACCGGGCAAGGCCACCGCCGTCATGGGGCCGTCGGGCTCGGGCAAGTCGACGCTGATGCACATCCTGGCCGGCCTCGACAAGCCCACGTCGGGGTCGGTCGGCATCGGCGGCACCGAGATCACGACGCTCGGTGACAACGACCTGACGAAGCTGCGGCGCGAGCACATCGGCTTCGTCTTCCAGTTCTTCAATCTGCTCCCGATGCTCGATGCCAAGGAGAACATCCTGCTGCCGTTGACGATCGCCGGCGAAAAGCCCGAGGACGGATGGTTCGACCAGGTCGTCTCGGACCTGGGTATCGCCGATCGCCTTTCGCACCGGCCGTCCGAGCTCTCCGGCGGCCAGCAGCAGCGCGTCGCCATCGCCCGTGCCCTCATCTCGCGCCCGACGGTTCTCTTCGCGGACGAGCCGACCGGGAACCTGGACTCGTCGACGAGCGCCGAGATCCTCGAGCTCATGCGCCGCTCCGTGGACGAGTACAAGCAGACGATCGTGATGGTCACGCACGATGCCCGTGCCGCCGCGATCGCGCATCGCGTGCTCTTCCTCGCCGACGGCTCGATCTTCCGCGAGCTCGGCGAGTGCGACGCGCACACGATCCACGCCGTCATGGACGAGCTCGCCGCGGCGTGATCAAAGTCGCGCTCCGCGGCCTCGCGGGGCGAAAGCTCCGCGCGCTCCTGACCGCTGTCGCGATCGTCCTCGGCGTCGCGATGATCAGCGGCACGTACATCCTCACGGACACGATCGACCGTGCCTTCACCACGCTCTTCACGGAGTCGTATGCCGGAACCGACGCGGTCGTCACGGGGAAGGGGCTCGACATCTCGATCGACGGCGAGTCCCCGCCGACCCCGCCCGTCGACGCTTCGCTGCTCGAGACGGTGAAGCGTGTCGACGAGGTCGCGCTCGCGACCGGGACCGTCCTCGACGAGCGAAACACGAAGATACTGAACAAGGACGGCGAGGCTGTCAGCTCCGAGGGAGCACCCACCTTCGGGTTCGGCATCGACACCGACCCCGCGCTCGCGCAGTTCAACCCGCTGAGCATCCTCGAGGGCCGCTGGCCCACCGCCGTGAACGAGGTCGTCATCGATGCGGGTACCGCGGACGACGACGGATACGAAGTCGGCGACATCGTCGAGATCACGACTCTCCAGCCGAAGCGTCCGTTCGAGCTCGTGGGCGTCGCGCGCTACGGGAGCGTCGACAACCTCGGAGGCGCCAGCTTCGCGGTGTTCACGATCCCGGCAGCGCAGGAGCTACTCGATCGCGAAGGGCAGTACGACGCGATCTCCGCAGTCGCGACCGAGGGCGTGTCGGAGGACGAGCTCGTGGCTGCGATCGCACCGGTTCTTCCCGACACCGCGAGGGTCGTGAGCGCGACGGCCGAGGCCGAGGACGCCGTCGACGAGGTCGGCGAGTTCACGGCGTTCTTCCGCTACTTCCTGCTCACGTTCGCGGGCATCGCACTGTTCGTCGGCGCGTTCGTCATCTTCAACACGTTCTCGATCACCGTTGCCCAGCGCACGCGCGAGTTCGCGACGCTGCGCACGATCGGCGCGTCCAGGCGGCAGATCCTCGGCTCGGTGATCCTCGAGTCGCTCGTCATCGGGCTTCTCGCCTCGCTCGTCGGCCTCGGCCTCGGGGTGCTCCTGGCGGAAGGGATCGAGGGTCTCTTCCGCTCCCTCGGGGTCGAGCTGCCGACAGCGAATCGCGTATTCGCGACGCGCACCGTGGTCGTCGCGCTCGCCGTTGGTGTCGGCATCACGCTCGTCGCGGGGCTCTTGCCGGCCATCAGGGCGACGCGGGTGCCTCCGATCGCTGCAGTGCGCGAAGGCGCCACGCTCCCGAAGTCCCGGTTCGCGCCGTTCGTGCCCTGGGTCGCCGGGATCGTCGTCGTCCTCGCGCTCGTGATTCTCGGCCGCGCGATGTTCACGGACGAGCTCGGCACGAGCGACCGCTTGCTCTCGATCGCGGCCGGCGTCCTGCTCCTCTTCCTCGGCGTCGCCATGCTCGCGTCGCACATCGTGCGCCCGCTCGCAGTCGTTTCGAGCCCGATCGGAAGGTGGGCCGCCTTCGTCTTCACGGCGCTCGTGTGGCCGCTCTGGCTCCTCCCGTATTGGCTCGTCCGCTACGGCGCGTGGGGACCCGGACAGCCGCCGCGCCGGATCGTGGCCTTCATCGGCGGCGCGTTGCTCAACCCGCTCGTCGCCCTAGTCGTGCTCCTCATGTGGCTGCGTCGAGCGGTGACGAGGTGGCGGCCAGAGTGGCCTGCGGAGTTCCCGGGAGTCGTCCCGGATCGCGTCGCCGCACGCACGGGCGGGCAGAACGCGCGCAGAAACCCGAGCCGCACAGCCGCGACCGCGGCCGCGCTGATGATCGGCATCGCGCTCGTCGCGTTCATTGCGACCCTCACCAACGGGATGAAGGCATCCAACCGCGAGGCCATCGAGGAGCAGGTCGCCGCCGACTACGTAGTGTCGTCGCTCGACGGATACACGCCGTTCGTCGCGGCTGCAGGCGACGCCCTCGCGGCCTCGTCCGTGGCGGAGATGGTTACGAGCGTGCGCTCCGACGCGGGCCTCGTGAACGAGGTCACGACCGAAGTCGGTGGCATCGAGCCCGAGACCATCGCCGACGCCTATGTCTTCGACTGGCGGGAGGGCGACGAGAGCGTGCTCGCCACGCTCGGTACGACGAAGGCGGTTCTCAGCTCGAACTACGCCGAGGATCACGACATCTCGGTCGGCGACGTCCTCACGCTTCGTTCGACGGCCGACCGCTCCGCGGAGATCACCGTCGTCGGCACCTTCGAGCCGCCGCCCTTCTATCCGCTCATCGAGAGCGTCAACGTCTCGAACGAGCTCTTCGACTCCCTCTACGACCGGCCCCGCAACCGCTGGACGTGGGCGAACGTCCCGGGCGAGCCGAACGACGAGAACCGCGCACAGATGGCGGCGGCGATCGCGGGCTTCCCCGACACGCAGCTCGAGACGCGCGAGGAGTGGATCGACCGTGAGGACGCCGACTTCAACGAGTTCATCTCGTTCCTCTACGTCATGCTCACGCTCGCCGTCTTCGTGAGCATCTTCGGAATGGTCAACACGCTCGTGCTCTCGGTGTACGAGCGAACGCGCGAGATCGGGATGCTGCGCGCGATCGGGATGACGCGCCGGCAGGTGCGCCGGATGATCCGGCAGGAGAGCATCATCACTGCGCTCATCGGCGCGGCGATCGGGCTTCCGCTCGGCATCTTCCTCGCCGCCCTCGTCAACACGGCGCTGTCGGAGTTCGACGTCCGCTTCGCGATCCCATGGGTGCAGCTGCTCGTCCTCACGGTCGTGGCGATCGTGATCGGGATCCTCGCGGCGATCATGCCCGCGCGCCGGGCGGCGAAGCTGAACCCGCTCGAAGCCATCGCCTACGAGTGAATGAACGAGGTCGTGCCCGTGGGGCACGACCTTCCGTTCCAGGGTCAGACCCCACGGGTCTGACCCGTCGGCCCTTCGCGCGCGATCATGGCTGGTGAGACCCTGAGGGACTCACCAGCGGTCGCCCGCGGCGCGTAGCCTCGCCGCCGTTCCTGCCTCGCCGGAAGGCCTCGATTCCATACCCTGTCACCCGTGGGCCGCTTCGCGATCAAGGGGCTGCTGAGCCGCAAGCTGCGAACCGCGCTGACGGCGATCGCGATCGTTCTCGGTGTCGCGATGATCAGCGGAACGTACGTCCTGACCGACTCGATCGACCAGGCGTTCGACCGGATCTTCACGGACATCCGTGCAGGCTCGAATGCGGTCATCTCGGGCAGGTCCGCCTTCGACCTCAGCGAGGGAAGCGGTGTCACCGAGCCGACGCTCGACGAGTCCTTGCTCGCAGCGGTGCAAGCACTTCCAGCGGTCTCCGTAGCCGAGGGCAGTGTGGACTCCGACGCGACGCAGCTCATCGGCGACGACGGCAAGGCCGTCGTCTTCGGCGGCGCGCCGAACCTCGGGTTCTCGATCGCGAATCCGGAGTCGCCGTTCAACCCGCTGACGCTCGTGGAGGGCCGCTGGCCGGGGCCGAACGAGCTCGTCGTCGACCGCGAGACGGCGGCGAAGGAGGACTTCGAGGTCGGTGAGACCCTCGGCGTGCAGGTGGAAGGGCCGGTGCAGGAGCTGCCGCTCGTCGGGATCATCCAGTTCAGCTCGGGTCTGACGATCGGGGGTGCGACCCTGACGGGCTTCGACCTCGCGACCGCGCAGAGGCTCATGCAGAAGGTCGGAAGACTGGACGAGATCGCCGTCGCCGCGAAGCCGGACGCGACCGAGCAGGAGCTCGTCGCGCAGATCGAGGAGATCCTCCCGCCGGAGGCACAGGTCCAGACCGGTTCCGAGCAGGCGCGGTCGGACGCCGAGGAGACGAACGAGTTCATCACCTTCCTGCAGGGCTTCCTGCTCGCCTTCGGCGGGATCGCTCTCTTCGTCGGCGCCTTCGTCATCGCCAACTCCCTCGCGATCACGATCGCGCAGCGCACGCGCGAGCTCGCGACGCTACGTACCCTCGGTGCTTCGCGACGGCAAGTCCTCGGCTCGATCCTGGTCGAGGCGCTCGTGGTCGGCATCGTTGCCTCCGTGGTCGGGCTCTTCCTCGGCCTCCTCCTCGCCGAGGGCCTGTTCTGGCTCTTCGACGTCGTGGGCTTCACATTGCCGAACACGGGGCTCGTATTCGAGAACCGCACGATCGTCGTCGCGCTGCTCGCCGGGATCCTGGTCACGCTCTTCGCGAGCCTCCGCCCGGCGATCCGTGCCACCCGGGTGCCGCCCATCGCGGCCGTCCGCGAGGGCGCGGTCCTCCCGCCG
>JBGSXQ010000128.1:0-11011 GCA_041751315.1 Gaiellaceae bacterium
CGCGGAGGAGGAGACCGCGGCGCTCGTCCGCCACGCCGAAGCCGCGCGACGCCTCGCGGCGCCGCTCGTCGCGAAGGTGATCGAGCGCGGCTCCGAGCGTCTCTATCGCGACATCGAGCTCCCCCTCACGGTCGTGCTCGCTGCGATGGAGGACGCAGGCGTGCGGATCGACACGTATCGCATGGGTGAGATCACCGCGCGCTTGAGCGACCGCATCGAAGAGCTCGAGGCGCGCGCGTACGAGCTCGCCGGCGAGGAGTTCGTCCTCGGCTCGCCGCAGCAGCTCGGCCGCGTCCTCTTCGAGAAGCTCGAGCTCACGCCCGGCCGCAAGGGGAAGACCGGGTACTCGACCGACTCGAAGGTGCTCCGCGCGATCCGGGCCGACCACGAGATCGTCCCGGCCATCGAGGAGTGGCGCGAGCTGACGAAGCTCGTGAACACGTACCTCGGCCCGCTGCCGACGCTCATCGACGAGCACGGTCGTCTGCACACGACGATCAACCAGACCGTGGCCGCCACGGGGCGCCTCTCGACGTCGAGCCCGAACCTGCAGGCGATTCCGATTCGTACCGAGCTCGGGCGCGAGATCCGCTCGGCGTTCGTCGCCGAGCCCGGCCACCGCATGCTGTCAGCCGACTACTCGCAGATCGAGCTGCGCATCCTGGCGCACGTCTCCAGTGAGCCCAAGCTTCGCGAGGCGTTCGCGCGCGGCGAGGACATTCACACGGCGACCGCAGCCGAGGTGCTCGGCAAGGATCCAGCTGCGCTCACGAAGGACGAGCGCAACGTCGCGAAGATGATCAACTTCGGGATCGTCTACGGGATCTCGGCGTTCGGGCTCTCCGAGAACCTCGACATCCCGAAAGAGCAGGCGCAGGCGTACATCGACGCGTACCTCGCGCGTTTCCCCCTCGTCCAGGCGTTCATTGCGCGGACGATCGCGCAGTCGGCGGAAGATGGGTATGCCACGAGCCTGCTCGGCCGTCGCCGTCCGGTGCCGGAGCTGCGCGCGATGAATCGGCAGACGCGCGGCTTCGGCGAGCGCGTGGCCGTGAACTTCGTCATGCAGGGCTCGAACGCGGACATCATCAAGGTCGCGATGGTGTCGATCCACGAGCGACTACGCGCGGAGGGGAGGGGCGCGCGGCTCGTTCTCCAGGTGCACGACGAGCTCCTGCTCGAGGTGCCGGAGACCGAGGTCTCGAAGGCGCGGGAGCTCGTGCGCGACGAGATGGTGGGTGCCTATCCGCTCGATCCCGCGCTGGCGGTCGACATCGGCGTCGGAGACGACTGGGCGGAGGCCAAGTCGTAACGAGGTTGCTCGCGCAAGTCGGTGAGGGGATCACTTAGGATCGACACCGTCAATCGGGCGAGGGGAGACACATGACTTCAGCTGTCCGCGGGCTCGTGCTCGCTTTCGTACTCCTCCTGCTGATCCTGCCAACGGCTGCCGGCGCGAAAGGCGACCCATCCGAGCGGGCCGAGGAGCGAGCTCAGGTGACCCAGGTGCAGATCCTCGGGCTCAATGACTTTCACGGCGGGCTCGAGCCCGTACCAGCCACGTCGTCCGCCGGCAGGATCGGCACGACATCCGCGGGCGGGGTCGAGTATCTCGCCACGCACGTCGAGCAGCTTCGCGCGACGAACCCGAACACGCTGTTCGTCTCGGCCGGCGATCTCATCGGCGCGACGCCCCTGATCTCGGCGCTGTTCCACGACGAGCCGACCATCGAGGCGTTCAATCTCATGGGGCTCGACTACAACGGCGTCGGCAACCACGAGTTCGACGAGGGCGTGGACGAGCTCCTGCGCATGCAGAGCGGCGGCTGCCATCCCGTTGACGGATGCCAGGACGGCGATCCGTTCCACGGCGCCACGTTCGACTTCCTGGCTGCGAACGTGAAGTACAAGGACACAGGCGAGACGATCTTCCCGCCCTACAAGATTCACCACTTCGCCGGGGTCAAGATCGCGATCGTCGGGATGACGCTCGAAGGCACGCCGGCGATCGTCTCGCCGGGTGGTATCTCGACCGTGAACTTCCTCGACGAGGCCGAGAGCGTCAACGCACTCGTGCCGGAGCTCAAGCGGCAGAACGTCGAGACGATCATCGTGCTGCTTCACGAAGGCGGCACCACGAGCAACCCGCTCAACGAGACGACGATAAACCAGTGCGGAACCCTGTCGGGCCCGCTGCCGCCCATCGTCGAGGCCATGGACGACGAGATCGACGTCGTGGTTACCGGTCACACGAACTGGGCCGTCAACTGCGAGATCGACGGCAAGGTGGTAACGGGCGCAGCGGCAGGTGGCCGCCTCATCACAGACATCGACCTGACGATCTCACGGGCCACCAAGGACGTCGTCGTCGCGAAGGTCGACAACAAGATCGTGACGCGGAACGTTCCGCTCGCGGCCGCGCTCACCGAGCTCGTCGCGAAGTACAAGACGATCTCGGCGCCGATCGCGAATCGCGTGATCGGCAGCATCACGGCGACGATCACGAGGACGAACAACGCCGCCGGCGAGTCCGCGCTCGGTGATGTCATAGCCGACGCCCAGCTCGACGCGACAAATGATCCGGCGACCGGCCAGGCAGTCGTGGCATTCATGAACCCCGGCGGTATCCGAGCCGATCTCACGTACCCCTCGAGCCCGGCAGGCGAGGGCGACGGCAACGTGACGTACGGCGAGATGTTCACCGTCCAGCCGTTCGGGAACAGCATGGTGACGATGACGCTGTCTGGGGCGCAGATAGAGACACTGCTCGAACAGCAGTTCGCCGGCTGCGTCGCGGGCACGACGTCGAACCGGATCCTCCAGGTCTCGACGGGGTTCGCGTATACGTGGAAGCTGTCCGGCCCGATCTGCGACAAGGTCGATCCGGCGACCATCAAGATCAACGGAGTGACGGTCGTCGCTGCGAGCAGCTACCGCGTCACCGTCAACAGCTTCCTCGCCGACGGCGGCGACAGCTTCCCGGTGCTTCCGCTGGGTACCGGTCGACTCGGGGGCGAGGTCGACACGGACGCGCTCGAGCGCTACATCACCGCGAACTCCCCGGTCGCACCGGGGCCGCAGAACCGGATCACGCGGGTTCCGTAGTCACACCTCGACGGTCTCGCCGTCCCGGGGGACGATCACCCCCGGGACGGCGGCCGCGAGGGCCGCGCGCGTGAGGAAGCAGTGATTGAGCGCCTCGAGGTGCACCGCGACCACGGTCGGCACGCGCGCCACCACCTCGCGCACGTCGTCGATGCCCATGACGATGAGCCCGCCTTCGACGAACTCGGCGCCACCGGCGTTCACGACGGCGACCCGCGGCCTGTGGCGCTCGATCGTCTCCTCAACGGCCTCGTACCAGACCGTGTCGCCGGCGAGGTAGAGATCGTCGAGGACGAACCCGCTTACCGGGGCGAGCAGCTCAGCGATGCGACCTGTCCCGTGCCGTGCCGGCGAGCGCGTGATGCGCAGGCCGCCCCAGTCGAGCTCGCTCTCGATCGGTCGCGCATCGAGGCCGAGCGAACGGAGTGTTCCCTCGTCCTCGGGCTGGCAGAACACCGGAAGCTCACGCGGAAGGAGCTCCTCGGCGCGCGCGTCGAGGTGATCGCGGTGGCGGTGCGTGACGATCACCGCGTCGAGCCCCGCGACGACCTCTTCGGCCGGGAATGGCAGGGGAGCCGTCGGGTTCGCAATGGGGTTACCGGTGTTCTCGATCGGCGGTCGGGCGCCCATGTCGTCCAGCATCGGATCGACGAGAATTCGCCTTCCGGATATCTCGACGATCACGGTCGCGCTGCGGACGAGCGTGATGCGCATGGGCCGGTTTCTACCGGACCGCGGTAGACGGGAATTTGCGCTGCATGCGGCTATACTCCGCGATCCGATGGCGAACGACATCGCCGAAATGCCTGCTGCCGCCGAAGAGGGCGTGTGGATCACAGGCCCTGATGGGGAGCTCATCCCCGACTACGACGCTGCCTTCCCGGAGATCAACGAGGGCGAGGTCGTGCACGGCACCGTCGTGCGCGTCGACAAGGACGAGGTGCTCGTCGACATCGGCTACAAGTCGGAAGGCGTCATCCCGGTCGCCGAGCTGACCATCCGCCGGTCGGTGAACCCGGCCGACGAGGTCGCGGTCGGTGAGGAGATCGACGCGCTCGTCCTCACGAAGGAGGACGCGGAGGGACGGCTCATCCTCTCGAAGAAGCGCGCCCGCTTCGAGCTCGCGTGGAAGCGCATCGAGGGCGCAGCGGAGTCCGGCGAGCCCGTCGACGGCAAGGTCATCGAGGTCGTGAAGGGCGGTCTCATCCTCGACCTCGGGGTGCGCGGCTTCCTGCCCGCTTCGCTCGTCGACATTCGCCGCGTCCAGGACCTCGACGAGTTCCTCGGCAAGGAGCTGCGCTGCAAGGTCATCGAGCTCAACCTCTCGCGCAACAACGTCGTGCTCTCCCGTCGCGCAGTCCTCGAGGACGAGCGCAAGGAGATGCGTCAGGGAATCCTCGACCGGCTCAGCCCGGGCGATGTCATCGAGGGCCAGATCTCGAACATCGTCGACTTCGGCGCATTCGTCGACCTCGACGGGATGGACGGCCTCATCCACATCTCCGAGCTCTCCTGGAGTCACGTGAACCACCCGTCCGAGGTGCTCGACATCGGTCAGACGGTCAAGGTGAAGGTGCTCGACATCGACCGTGACCGCCAGCGCATCTCGCTCGGCCTCAAGCAGACGCAGACCGACCCGTGGCAGCAGGTTGTCGACTCCTATCGCGAGGACGACGTCGTCGAGGGCCGGGTCGCGAAGGTGGTCACGTTCGGCGCTTTCGTCGAGATTCTCCCCGGCGTCGAGGGGCTCGTGCACATCTCTGAGCTCGCCGCGCACCACGTCGAGAACCCGCGTGAGGTCGTCTCGCAGGGTGACGCGGTCAACGTACGGGTCCTCGAGATCGACGGCGAGCGGCGCAGGCTCTCGCTCTCGCTGAAACGTGTCGAGGAGGGCGATGCGCCCGTCCCGCGCGCGGACGGCGCGGAGTCGGTGCACGTGACGCCCGAGCTCGTCCTCTCGGAGGAGGCGTTCCCGACCACGTCGGCCGCTGTGCTCGATGTGGATGCGGAGGTCGAGGTGGACGGCGCGGAGGACGCTGAAGCGCCCTCCGAGGAGGTAGCCGCCGCCGCCGAGGAAGCAGTCGCGCTCTCCGGGGAAGTCGTCGCCGACGCCGAGGAAGCAGTAGCGCCCTCCGCGGAGATCGAGGCTGAAGCCTCTTCCGAGGAGATCGTCGACGCGGAGGCCGAAGCGCCCTCCGAGGAGGTCGTCGCCGAGGGCGAGGACGCAGAAGCACCCTCCGCCGAGATCGTCGCCGAGGTCGAGGTCGCCGGCGTCGAGGGTGCAGAGGCATCCTCCGAGCTCGCGCAGACCGAGTCCGACTAGCTCGTTGCGCCGCCCGCTCGCGGTCGCCATCACCGGAGGGATAGGCGCCGGCAAGTCGACGGCGCTCGAGTGCTTCCGGCGGCACGGGGCAGCGACGGTCTCGAGTGACGAGATCGTCCACCATCTGCTCGCCACGGATCCGGACGTGAGAGACGCGCTCGTGGGTCGCTTCGGTGAGGAGATCCTCGGCGAGGACGGCGCGCCGGATCGGGAGCGCATCGCCTTCAAGGTCTTCCGCGACCGAGACGCGCTCGACTTCCTCGAGAAGCTGCTCCACCCGCTCGTGTCGCGCGAGTACATGACCTGGCGCGAGCGGCTCGCCGAGCTGCCGAGCCCACCGGAGGTGTGCGTGACGGAAGTGCCGCTTCTCTACGAGGTCGGAGCCGAGAAGCGCTTCGACAAGGTCGTCGTGATCACCGCCCCGACGAAGCTGCGGGAAGCCAGGCGAGGCCGGGCGGACGATCGCGAGGCTCGCCTCCTTCCGGATCGCGAGAAGGTGAAGCGGGCGGACTTCTCGTACGCCAACACCGGGACGCCGGACGAGCTCGACGCCTGGGTCGCAGAGGTGATGGCTACCCTCACCCCGGCCGGCTAGGCCACTTCGCCCATGCGGTTCCTCGTCGTGATCTCGGTCGCGCTGCTCGCGTTCGCGGGTGCAGCTGCGTTGGTGGCCGAGGCAGAGCCGGACTGGTATCTCCGTGCTCGCTACCCGTTGGAGTACGGGCACATCGTCGCCGCGCACGCACGCAACTACGACCTCGAGCCGGAGCTCCTCGCCGCGGTGATCTACGCGGAGAGCCGGTTCGATCCCGGGGCCGTTTCGCCTGCGGGCGCCGTGGGCCTGATGCAGCTTCTTCCCGAGACTGGGAAGGGGATAGCTGTGCGCACGGGCGGCGATCGCTTCGTTCCCTCCGATCTTCGCGACCCGGAGATCAACGTGCGCTACGGCTCCTGGTACCTCTCCCATCTGCGGGAGCGCTACGACGGCGACATGCGCCTCGCTCTGGCTGCGTACCACGCGGGGCAAGGAAACGTCGACGAGTGGCTGCGACGCGGTCGAGGAATCGCCTTCCCCGAGACGCGCGATTATGTCGACGAGGTGTTGCGCGTAAGGGACGTGTACGCGAGCGCGTATCCGAATGAGCTGCGGGGCCGATAGCCGCGCGCAGGAGCTCGACCTGCATGGGGTCGTGTTCGCCGCGAGCACACGGCGATCCACCGACGGTAAGCCTGCGCGCGAGCTCCCTCCGACAGAGGGCGGCTACGCTGGCGCGATGCGGCAATTCCGGACGACGGACGTCTACGCCCCGCTCGGCGACCAGCCGCGCGCGATCGAGGAGATCGCCGCGTCGGTCTCCGCCGGCAACCGTTTCCAGACGATTCTCGGCGCGACCGGGACCGGCAAGACGGCGACGATGGCGTGGACGATTGAGCGCCTGCAGCGCCCGGCACTCGTCATCGCACACAACAAGACGCTCGCGGCGCAGCTCTGCAACGAGTTCCGCGAGTTCTTCCCCGAGAACGCGGTCGAGTACTTCGTCTCGTACTACGACTACTTCCAGCCCGAGGCGTACATCCCGCAGGCCGACCTCTACATCGAGAAGGACTCGTCGCGGAACGACGACATCGCGCGGCTCCGGCTCTCCGCGACGTCCTCGCTCCTGACGCGCCGCGACGTCGTCGTTGTCGCCTCGGTCTCGTGCATCTACGGCCTCGGATCGCCGGACGAGTGGCGCGAGCGCGTGCTGATGCTCGAGGTGGGGGAGTCCCACGACCGCGACGAGGTGCTTCGCAAGCTCATCGAGAGCCAGTACGTGCGCAACGACGCGGTGCTCGGGCGCGGGCGGTTCCGCGTCAAGGGCGACCTCGTCGAGATCCAGCCGGCGAACGTGGAGACCGCCTATCGAGTGTCCTTCTTCGGCGACGAGGTGGAGCAGATCACGCACTTCGACCCGCTCACGGGCGAGGTCTACTCGCACCTCGACAACCTCGTCATCTGGCCGGCGACGGAGTACGTCACCTCGGCGCCGACGATCGAGCGCGCCATCGACGACCTGCGCGCAGAGCTCGAGCAGCAGGTCGCGCGCTTCGAGCACGAGGGCCGCATGCTCGAGGCGCACCGGATCCGCCAGCGCACGGAGTACGACCTCGAGATGATGAAGGAGCTCGGCTTCTGCAACGGGATCGAGAACTACTCGCGCGCCCTCGAGGGCCGCCCGGTCGGTTCGCACCCCTTCACGCTCATCGACTACTTCCCCGACGACTTCGTCTGCTTCGTCGACGAGTCCCATCAGACGGTTCCGCAGCTGGGCGGGATGTACGAGGGCGACCGCTCCCGCAAGCAGACGCTCATCGACTTCGGCTTCCGGCTTCCCTCCGCGCTCGACAACCGTCCACTGCGCTTCGACGAATTCCTCGGGAAGGTCAAGCAGCTGGTCTTCGTCTCCGCGACCCCGGGGGCGTTCGAGCTCTCCCGCTCGAAGGAGATCGCCGAGCAGCTCAACCGCCCGACAGGCGACGTCGAACCCGAGATGGAGCTGCGGCCGACGCGCAACCAGATCGACGACCTCCTGAACGAGATCCGCCACCGCGAGGAGGCCGGCGAGCGGGTCCTCGTGACGACGCTGACGAAGAAGATGTCGGAGGACCTCACGGACTACTTGCTCGAGGCGGGCGTCCGTGCGCGCTACCTGCACTCCGAGATCGACACCCTCGACCGCATCGCGATCATTCGCGAGCTCCGCCTCGGCGACTTCGACGTGCTCGTCGGCGTGAACCTCCTACGCGAGGGCCTCGACCTTCCGGAGGTGTCCCTCGTGGCCGTGCTCGACGCCGACAAGGAAGGCTTCCTACGCGGCAAGACGGCGCTCATCCAGACGACCGGGCGCGCTGCGCGCAACACGGCGGGGAAGGTCATCCTCTACGCGGACAAGCGCACCGAGGCGATCGGCGGTGCGATGGAGGAGACGTCACGTCGACGCGCGATCCAGGTCGCCTACAACGAGGAGCACGGCATCACGCCCGAGTCGATCGTGAAGGGCGTCTCCGACATCGCCGAGCTGCTCTCGCTCGAGTCGCCGCACGTTCCCTCGTCGCGCCGTCGCCGCGGGAAGGCCGACGTGGAGGGGATGTCGCGCGAGGAGCTCGAGAAGCTCGTCATCACGCTCGAGGAGGAGATGACCCTCGCCGCGGAGGAGCTTCGCTTCGAGTACGCAGCCAAGCTGCGTGACGAGATCAAGGAGCTGCGGCGCGAGCTAATGGCGTTCGCGCAGGCGTAGTCGTCACAAGAGTGTGTCGAGCGGGCGTTGACCCTTGACGAGCCGTGCGCCATGATCTACGTATGTCACAGATGATTACGATACGTATGTCAGACGAGCGGGTAAAGGAGCTCGACGCCCTCGTGTCCCTGGGCACGTACAAGACGCGCGCGGCGGTCGTGCGCGACGCCGTCGACCGGCTCCTCAAGACCTTCGAGGACGAGGCGATCGACCGCGCGATCGTCGAGGGGTACACGCGGATGCCCCAGACCGAGGAGGAGCTTCGCTGGGCGGAGTCGGCGGCGCGCCGATCAGTCGCCGAGGAGCCCTGGTGAGGCGAGGCGAGGTGTGGTGGATCGAGGATCCGGACGCGGGACGTCGCCCGCATCTGGTTCTCACGCGGGATGCGGCCGTCCCGATTTTGACCCAGGTGATCGCGATCCCGGCCACGCGGAATGTCCGCGGTCTTCCGACGGAGGTCGAGCTCGGCATCGACGACGGCATGCCGGACACGTGCGTCCTCACCCTCGACAACGTGACGCTGCTCCCGAAGGCGTACTTCCGGGAGCGCATCTGCATGCTCGCCCCGGAGCGGATGGACGCCGTCTGCCGTGCGCTCGCGCGCGCGACCGGTTGCTCCTTCGTTTGACGCTATGTGATGCGCTAGAGGCCTGATGTGGGTTAGAAGAGGGTGCGGCGAGACGTGTCGAGCCGAGCCGCGCTACTCTCGGGCCATGTGCCGAAACATCAAGATCCTCCACAACTTCGAGCCACCCGCGTCCCCCGATGAGGCATATGCGGCCGCACTTCAGTACGTGCGCAAGGTGAGCGGCGCGACGAAGCCGTCGAAGGCGAACGAAGCGGCCTTCGCGCGTGCTGTGGCCGACGTGGCCGCCGCGACGAACCGACTTCTCACCGAGCTCATCACGACGGCGCCGCCGCGCGATCGCGACGTCGAGGCGGCGAGGGCGCGCGCTCGTGCCGAGAAGCGCTTCGGCCAGGCTGTGTAGGCTCAACCCGAGCGGGCCGCTGCCGATACAGGCTTCGTGGGCGCTCGCTCGATCCCGCTGCTGGCTGCGGCTGCCTTTGCGGTAGTGGTGCCGTCGGTCGCGGTCTAAGGGTCCGAGCCGAGTTTGTCGCGCAGGTACGCGAGGTACGGCTGCGGATCGATCGGGCCGCCGACGACGCGCTCAACCGTCTCGGCCGGCGTGAACTTGCGACCGGACGCATAGATGTTCTCGCGCAGCCATGCATGCAGCTCGCCGAACTCGCCGCGCTCGATCTGCTCGTCGAGCGTAGGGATCGCCGTGCGCACGCGCTCCCAGATCTGGACGGAGAGAACGGTGCCGAGGAGGTACGTCGGGAAGTAGCCGAAGCCGCCGTTCGACCAGTGTGCGTCCTGGAGCACGCCCATGGCGTCGTTCGGCACGGGGATGCCCATGAGCTCCTCGAAGCGCGAGTTCCACGCATCGGGCAGGTCCTTCACCGCGAGGCGCCCGGTCAGAAGCTCCTGCTCGAGCTCGAAGCGGAGGATGACATGGAGGCCGTAGCTCGTCTCGTCGGCATCGACGCGGACGAACGAGCGGCGCACGCGGTTCACCGCCCGATGGAAGTCCTCGAGCGGGACGCTGCCGAGCTCCCCGGGGAACGTCTCCTGCAGGCGCGGATAGAACCAGCGCCAGAAGGGGAGCGAGCGTCCGACGACGTTTTCCCAGAGCCGACTCTGCGACTCGTGCAATGTGGCGGAGACGCCCGCACAGAGCGGCGTCCGCTCGAGCGATCGGCTCACGCCCCACTCGTACAGGCCGTGGCCCACCTCGTGCATCGCCGTGAACAGCGACAGCAGGTCGCTCTCGTCGTATCGGGTCGTCAAGCGGATGTCGCCGAGCCCGAAGGGGATCTCGAAGGGGTGGACGGTCGTGTCCAGCCGGAACTGATCCCACGTCGCGCCGAACGCCTCGCACAGCTCGCGCGAGAGCGCTTCCTGGCCGGCGAGCGGGAACGGGCCGCGCATGAAGGCGTCGTCCTCGTCCGTTGCGTGCTCGGCCACGAGTGCCCGCAGCTCCGGCGCGAGAACGGCGAAGATCTCGCGGATCTCCGAGGTTCGCATGCCAGGCTCGAAGTCCTCGAGCAGCACGTCGTAGACGTCGTCGTACGGCGCGAAGCACTCGATGTACTGCCGCCGGAGGTCGATGATGCGCTCGAGCGACGGTCGGAAGGCTTCGAAGTCGTCGTTCTCGCGTGCCTTGACCCACACCTCGTACGCCGCCGCCGCGGCGTGCGCGAACTCGACCGCGAGCTCGGTCGGCACGCGCCGTGCGCGCTC